>NZ_JBQKJL010000010.1:0-111043 GCF_052117285.1 Lawsonibacter sp. LCP25S3_E2 | reverse complement strand
ATCCGCTTTGTTGTCATGCCCTAATGTCGCAAAAGACAGCACACAGCTTGCTTTCGCTTTGCTGTGTGCTGCCTTTGTGAGGTTCCTTACTTGCTAACTAAGTGACATTGGCCCAAAAGGCGGGAGTGTTTTTTGGATCGGTTGAGAGCAGCCGGGCTGCCCAAGGTGGCTTTGCGCAGCGGCAAAGATTTATTTGGTGGCGCAGGCCTGGGCTACAATCTCACCCACGCCGCTGAGCACCGCGGTGGGACGGTAGGCGTAGGTTTTAAGCGTCTCCAACGTGGACACGCCGGAGAGCACCAAAACGGTGGACATGCCGCTTTCCAGGCCGGAGATGACGTCCGTGTCCATCCGGTCGCCTACCATGACGGCATCGGCGGAGTGGCAATGGAGCATCCGAAGTCCGGTGCGCATCATCAGCGGGTTGGGCTTTCCGCAGAAGTAGGCCTGGGTCCCGGTGGCCATTTCGATGGGGGCTACCAGAGCCCGGCAAGCGGGGGCGATGCCGTTTTCAATGGGGCCGGAGACATCGGAGTTGGCCCCGATGAGTTTGGCGCCGTGCAATACCAGGTTGGTGGCCTTTGTCAGAGTGTCCAGGGAATAGGCGCGGCCCTCGCCCACCACCACATAATCCGGGTTGACGTCGTTCATGGTAATGCCCGCATCATAAAGGGCGTTGAACAGGCCGGCTTCCCCGATGACAAAGGCGGAACAGCCGGGGGCCTGCTCCTTCAAAAAGGCGGCGGTGGCCAGGGCGCTGGTGTAAAAATGCTCTTCCGACACATCAAGTCCCATGCGGGCCAGCTTCTGCTGCAGCTCCTTAGGGGTATAACCGCTGTTGTTGGTCAGAAAGAGGTATTCCTTGTTTTCGTCATGCAGCCACTGAATAAACTCTGGTACGCCGGGCAAAATGCGGTTGCCGTGATAGATCACGCCGTCCATGTCGCAGATAAACCCATGCTTTTGATTGAAATCAAGAATATGTTCCATATGTCCTCCTATAAAAGCAGCAGCCTGTTTTTTTCTGTTATGGAAATGCCCCTGAAGGGGTTGTGTACTGGGGCAACTCCAGTATAGCAACCGGCGGGCTGGTTGTAAACAGGGGAGCGGGAATGATGGGAGGAATTCCCCATCGGGCGCTTTGCGGCGTTGAGGGGGATGACATGGAAACGATATGTACCACCGCTTGAACAAGCGGTGGTGACGGGTTACAGGGTAATAATCGACTCGCAGCAGCGATAATCGGTATCGATGCTGTTGGCCAAAAAGCGAACTTTTAAGGTGCGTGAGGAGCACATGTCCCGGCAAGATACGCTCAGATCCTCCGGCAGAACGAACCGAATGCACTTGACCAAGATATCCCGGCACATGGGGGAATCGTGGGCGGGAATGGTCATGGCTTTCATACCCCGCTGGTGTTCCAGGCCGTCCTCGTCTACCTCGGTGAGAATGGCCGCCAAGGCCACCCGCTTGCCGGGGCAGACATGCTTGAGGGTCACATCCATCTGGATGATCTGCCCCTGAGACTGCAGGTAGACGTCTCCCAGGTCCACGACGACAGAATCCTGGCAGCACTCTGCGGTCAAATCCACCGGCTCAGGGCATGCTTCGGGATATACCACAATGTCGCATGCGACCGTCACGGTAGGTTTTGGAAAAACCACAAGGTTTCCTTCCTGGTCCGAATAGGTGATGGACTCATTGACCAGTTTGGTCCCGGACTGCTGACTTACATGTTGGATAAAAAAGTCCAGGGTTGCGCTCTCGCTGGAGGTTACCCCCAACTGAGGAATCGTCCAGCGCAGGGAGCGGGTGTCCAGCATGGTGGCCGATCCCTTTGTGGGAGAGGAAATGCTGGTAATGACAAAGTCCGGGTTGACGACTTCGTCAATGACGATGTCAGTGGCGCCGGGCTTGGAGATGTTGGCGGCCAGCTCAGCAAACAGCTCCTCCAAATAAGCGGCATCCGGGGTCACCGCCACATGAGAGGCGTCTGGATCGGTGGCCCAGCTGTTCAGAGCATTGATATCCAGACCGTCGGAGCCAATGAGGCCGATGCAGTAAATGATAATGCCCTGGGCCCTGGCCGCCGCCGCCACAGGGGCGGGAGGCAGCCCGGTGGTGGTGTTGCCGTCCGTAAACATGACCATGACCTTGGCGTTGGGAGATGCGGGGTCAAATAGCTCAGTGGCCTTGAGAAATGCGTCTGCATGGTTGGTGTTGCCGGCAGCAGTCAAAGAATCCACAGCGGCTTTCAAATTGTCCACTGAGGTAATCAGCTGGGTGTTTGCCATGGCGGTGCTGGCAAAGCTGACAATCCCCATCCGGCTGCCGGAACCGATCTGGCCGTCCTGGCTGCTGTCGGTGGCCTCGTCAATGATATCAATAAAGGTTTTGGCTCCCAGCTTCAGGTCGGCCAGCGGAGAGCCGATCATACTGCCCGAGCGGTCTAACACAAGTACAATGTCCGTGGGATTGGAAACAATATCCGGCGCAGCGGTCAGCGCCAGTGTCACTTTCGCACTGCCGTCACAGGCAATGCGGTCGGTGTTGATGACTTTATTGGAATTTGTAACACCCATGTGTGTTACCTCCTTCTGGGAATGGGTCCCGCATTATCTTATGTATTCGGTGGGCCAATGGTCCCTGTCAGAAAAGTGGGGCATGTCCAAAGGGGGCGTATTGCGGTCTGTCTGCGTCCCCAAACGGGAAGGATACCGGCAAACAGGATCCCAAAGAGACCGGCGCATATGGGGCAGCCTGACGTTTTAAAGCGGGAAAATGTGAAATGCCGCACCCAAATGGACTGTCAGCAAGGACCTGGATAAACTTGGTGCAGCAAATTTGAAACAGAAAGTATGGCATTTTACCGCATTTGTTTTGTGGACAGACAGGAAAAAGGATGGTATAATAACACATTGATCGAATTCCTGAATTTTACACGCATAGCTGGGGGAAGTTCTGAATGAAGGAAAAGAAGATACGCGCCGGGCAAAGGGATGTCCAGCGCGCTCAATTTGTGCATAAGCAAGAAGAGACCACCGGCCCTCTGGAAACGTGGTTCCCTGTTTGGTATTCCATTTTGCTCTTCCTTGCCATGACCATACAGACCAGCAACATGGCATTGATTTTAGGGGGACTGGCCATCCTTCTTTCTCTGGGAAGGAATGCCAGGACGCAGATACGGTCAAAGGCAGGGGTGGCCTTGCTGGGGTTTGTGGCATTTTTGTTGCTATGTACCTTGGGAAGTGTCTACACAGATTTCGGCTCCTACGCCATTAAGGAGATTCCCAAGCTTCTGGCATCGGGGTCGCTGGCTCTCCTTTTGGTGGCCAGAGGACGCCGGTCTTCCGTCCGGGGAGTGCTGTGGGGCTTTTCCGGGGTGTGCAGTGTCATTTCCCTGCTGTGTATGGACCTGGCCTGCAGCGGACCGCTGTTTCAGGGGTTTGCGTCTCTGGCCGGAATGCTGGGGGCCAATACCTATCTGTCCCTGGGAGAGGAGATCCTGATCAGCGGGAGCCGTATGAACGGCATCTACAATGACGCCAACCTGACCGGCAGTTTGCTGGCACTGGCGATTTTTGTGGGCGTCTATCTCATGGTAACCGGACGAAACCGTCTGGAGCGGCTGGCAGCCAGCCTGCTGGCCTGCGTCTCCGTGACTGGATTTGTGGTGGCGGTAAGCCGCGGCGCTATACTGTGCTTTGCTGTGTCTGTGCTGGCCTATTTGCTCCTTGCGGGGAAGGAAAACCGCATAAAGGTGTTCTTTTCCCTGCTGTTTTTGGGAGCGTGTGGGCTGGCCTCCGGTGTTGTAGCTTCCTCCTTGCTGACGGCCGGGTCCACTATGGGCACCTGGCTGGGAATTCCCGGCGGATTGCTGGCTTGGCTGCTCTTCGAGCTTCTGGGCCGGGGTGCAGCGAAGGTGCTGGAGGGCAAGGGCCGGTGGATCGCGCTGGTGCTGGCGGGGGCGGCAGTTCTCGGCGTGGCTGGTGTGTTCTTTGTCTTTTCCCAGACAGAGCCCTATGTGTTTACCGAGGATAGTTATCTCTACCGCGGCGTGGATGTGACCGCCGGAGAGAGCTATACCCTCACCGGAGACTGGGACAGCAGCGATGGGATCACAGTGCGTGTGTATGGTGCCACCCGTGAGCAGACCATGCTGGGAGAAACGGAGACCTATTATAACGGTCCTTTGAGCGGAGCGGCCTTTACTGTGCCGGAGGGGATCAGCCGTGTGCTGCTCCAAGTGAGGGGCCCCGCGGGAGTGGAGATGCGCAGCCTGTCCCTGTCCGATGGGACGCAGATCCCTATGGCATACAAATTCCTGCCGGATACCATAGTCAGCCGGCTGCAGCAGAATCTGTTGGAGGACAGCAGCTTCCTGCTTCGATTCCAGTATGACATTGACGGGATGAAGCTGTTCACCCAGTCTCCGCTGATCGGCCATGGATTGGGTTCCACAGATGGCCTGCTCAGCTCCGTGCAGCTTTACTATTACGAATCCCTCTACCTGCATAACCACCTGCTGCAGGTGATGAATGAGACAGGCCTTATCGGACTGTCTGCGTTTCTGGCATTCCTGTTGGGGTGCGCGTGGCTTTTGGTCAAGCGGATGCGTACCGACAAGGGAGACCTGCTGGCCCCGTCGCTTTTGACCTGCTGGGTGATGATGAACCTGCACGGACTTATGGAAATATCCTTCTCCATCCGAATGTATCAGTGTGCTGCCTTTACGCTGCTTTTGCTGGCGGTGGTGGCGTATCAGGAGCCCGTGCAGGGCAAGAAGGGCTTCTGGATGGGCGTGTGCGGTCTGGCAGGGATGCTGTTGTGGATGGTGGTCACCGCGGCTTTGATCCTGGGCAGTCAAATGGCGCAGAAAGAGTTTCAGAGCATAGACAGCAGCAATATGAGCTATAGCGAGTTTATGAGCACCATGAGCCGGCTGGACTGGATGGATTGTTACACCGATCAGGATTATAAGGTCAACATGATTGCGGCCGGCCTTCAGCAGGGAGGACAGAGCGGACTGGAGATAGCTCAGCGCTGTGCGAAGAAGCTGATGGCAACCGAAGAGTTTGATGCCTGCTACAGGGCGGCATATTACTATTATTTGCCCCTGGGTGACCTGGAAGGATTTTTTGCGGCCCTTCAGACGGGCCTTGTGCAGGAGCGGGCCAATGCAGAGGCATGGAACAGCGCGATGAAGCTGTGTTCTACGGTATTTATGCAGCTGAATGAGACCCAGGTGAATGACTTTGTAGATGGAGTCCTGGCCATTCAGACGCAGATGGAGCAAGCAAATGAGGTCCTGATCTCGGATGTTGCACTGGACGCAGAAAACCAGGCCTTGGTGGATGCGGCTCAGTCGGTGCGTGAGCAAAACCTGCAGGGACTGGAGGCATATTTGAACCTGGCAGCAGCCATTGCAGCGGTTCAGAACGGATAATAATCAAAGGGATGGCCTTAAATGGCCATCCCTTTTTCACGTTGATTTCAAAATGCCGGCTGCATAAAGGCAGCCGACATAAGAAAGAACGTTAACCAATTTTAGTTGTAGTCCGGGCAATGGTATGATCAGGAACCTCTACATCGTCCCCTTGCAGCCGGTTCACTTCCTCCGGCTCGTGGAAGGTGGGGACTGCCTCGTGGAGAGCCCGGCGAATGGCAGAAGGGCTGTTCTCTTCCAGGGCGGCGCGCAGCAACTTTAGCTTATGCTCCATTTCCCGGGGAGTAATGGCCGGCTGGCGCTCAATAAAAATCTGGCTGTTTTCCGTCTGCTCAATATCCCGGCTGGCGATGAGCAGCTCCTCATAAAGTTTTTCACCGGGGCGCAGGCCGGTTTCCACGATCTCGATGTCCCGGTAAGGCACCAGCCCGGACAGGCGGATAAGGTTTTCCGCCAGATCCAAAATTTTCACCGGCTGCCCCATGTTGAGGACGAACAGCTCGTTCTTTCTGGCTTGCGCTCCCGCCTGGAGCACCAGCTGAGCCGCCTCCGGAATGGTCATAAAGTAGCGGATAATACGCTTGTCCGTTACTGTGACAGGCCCGCCTGACGCAATCTGCCGCTTGAAGAGGGGAACCACCGAGCCGTTGGACCCCAGTACATTGCCGAAGCGTACGGCCACATAGTCGGTGGTGCTGTAGCCCTTCATGGACTGGAGGATCATTTCGCAAAGGCGTTTGCTGGCCCCCATAACGGAGGTGGGGTTTACCGCTTTGTCAGTGGAAATTAAAAGGAACTTCTCCACCTTAAATTCGTTGGCAGCGCGCACTACATTTAAGGTGCCGAACACATTGTTTCGGATGGCCTCCTGGGGACTGGTTTCCATAAGGGGGACATGTTTATGGGCGGCGGCGTGGAATACCACGTTGGGGCGGTAACGCTCCATGAGCTGACGCACACGCTCCAGGTCCCGGACAGAGGCGATCTCCACCGACAGGTCCAGCCGACCGCCATAGCGGTACAAAAGCTCCTGCTGAATGTCGTAGGCGTTATTTTCATATATGTCCACGATGATCAGCTTGCGGGGGTCGTGCTTGACGATCTGCCGGCAGAGCTCGGAACCAATGGAGCCGCCGCCGCCGGTGACCATCACCGTTTTTCCCTCCAAAAAGGCATCCACAGGAGCGGGATCCATCACAATGGGGGGACGGCCCAAAAGGTCTTCGATCTGTACTTCCCGGAGCTGGCCGCGGATGGGTTTGCGGTCAATGAGCTCCATGGTGCTGGGGAGGGTGGAGATGTGGATGTTTTCCAGCTTGGAGAGGGACTGGAGAATTTCGTGACGGCGGTTTTCGTTTGCGGAGGGGATAGCCACAAAAACATTGCGGATACCCAGGGCTTTTAGTCTTGCAGGGGCCTGGGAAATAGAGCCCTGGACCCGGATGCCGTGGACTGTTTTATGAATTTTGGCAGGATCGTCGTCAAAGAAGCACTCCACCCGGAATTTGCTTTCGTGGTTGCTGCGCAGCTCCTCCAGCAGCTGGAGGCCGGCGGAACCGGCGCCCACAATTGCCGCCGAGACCTGATGGTCGCCCTTCCTATAATGGACGTGATTGCGGTACAGGCGGTAGGTAAAACGGATCAAAAGCATGCCCAGCACCCACAGTCCGCCGATGGCAGTCAGGGTAATAAACGAAATAATCACCTGGCTCATCAGGGTGCGGGCGACGATTTCATAAACAAAAAAGCCAAAGAAAGCTGCCAGCAGCAGGGTCATGTACTCTCGGCTCTCCGCATACCGCCATAGACTGGCATAGGTACGGAAAATAAGCTGAGAAATGGTAACACAGGCGTACATGACTGCCAGATGAACCGCCAGATATAAAAGCCGTCCAGGCAGGTTTTCGTGAAACCAGTGAGAAAAAAACAGGCAGAACAGCGTAGCGGCCAAAAGGATGACGCTGTCACAGGCAAACAGCAAAAAGCTGCGGAAAAATTTCACGGAAAAACTCCTCCACTCTCACATCAGTTGAACAAACAGGGGTTCTGCGTTTAAACCCGATTCATCATAGCATATCCGAAGAGAAAAGAAAAGGGGAGAATGTATCCAAAATAGGCCGAATTTGTATTTGCAATGGGAGGAAAAAAGGTTTTTGCCCCATGTTGTAGGGAGGGGCCAGAGAGCGGTTGCGCGGGGGGCGGTTTTGTGATACCATCAAATCACACTTGCTCCACCGGTGTGGGTGGAGGAGGACAAGGAGGCGAATTATGGAGCTTGCACAATATTTTCCGGTGTGGGATCAGCTCACAGCGCAGCAGCAGCAGACGCTTTTGGAGTCGGCCAGCCGGCAGAATGTGAAAAAGGGAACGGTCCTTCATAATGGCGGGGCCGATTGCACTGGGTTGCTTTTGGTTTGCTCCGGGCAGCTGCGGGCCTACATCCTTTCAGAGGAAGGGCGGGAGATCACCCTTTACCGGCTGTTTGAAATGGACATCTGCCTGTTTTCTGCCTCCTGTATGATGCACAGCATTCAATTTGACATTACGGTAGAGGCGGAGCGGGATACCACGTTCTGGCTGATTCCCGCCGAAGTATACAAGAACATGATGGAGGCATCCGCCCCTCTGGCCAACTATACCAATGAGATCATGGCCAGCCGGTTTTCAGAAGTGATGTGGCTGATGGAGCAGATCATGTGGAAAAGCTTTGACCAGCGCCTGGCTTCATTTCTGCTGGAGGAGGCCGGGCTGGAGGGAAGCAACCAGCTGAAGCTGACCCATGAGATCATTGGAAACCATCTGGGCTCGGCCCGAGAGGTGGTCACCCGTATGCTGCGGTACTTTCAGAATGAGGGGATGGTCAGGCTCAGCCGGGGGACCGTGGAGCTTGTGGACCTGGAAAAGCTGAAAAATCTGGCCAAAGCGTAAAAATCTCCTGCCCGCTGGCGTGGGAGAAATTGCCGGACTGGAATTTGATCCGAACCGAAAAAAGCTATGGGATACCCGCAAAAAGGCGTATCCCATAGCTTTTGTTGTAAGGGGACGAAGGGCGCGTGCTGGGGCTGTGTGCGAAAAAGGACCTTACACGGGGAGAAAGACCCAGAAGGAAACGCCGCCGGGGCGGTTTTCCACCCCGCAGCTGCCCCCGTGAGCCTGAGCCCCGGCCCGGACAATGGCAAGTCCCAATCCGGTGCCGCCGCTTTGACGGCTGCGGGCCTTGTCCCCCCGATAGAAGGGCTCGAAGAGGTGGGGCAGGTCCTCCTCCGGGATGGAGGGGCCGTCGTTGGAGACGGTGAGGCGTATGCCCCCTTCCTCTTGCCTCAGGGTGACCTGGATCGGAGTGCCGGGCGTGGAGTGACGCAGGGCGTTGGAGGCCAGGTTGTCCGCCATCTCCCGCAGCCGCTCCCGGTCCCCGTATACCATCAGCTTCTCCAGCTCCAGAGATAGGGTAAGGTGCTTTTGTTCCAGCTGGAGGGACAGGGGGGCCCATACCTCCCGCATCAGGACGGCCAGGTCGATGGGTTCCCGGCGAAGGGAGGTGCCCGCCTCCAGCCGGGAGAGCTCCAGCAGGCTGCCCACCAGCCGGGCCATACGGTCACTCTCCTCCAGAATGATGTCCAGATATTCTTCCCGCTTCTGGGGGTCAATATCTTCCCGCAGGGCCTCGGCGTGGGTGCGCAGGATGGCCAGGGGAGTTTTCAGCTCGTGGGCAGCCCCGCGGGTGAAGTCCCGCTCCCGCTGGAGTTGTCCTTCCAGCTGCTCTTGGGCGGCATTGAAGGCGCCGGCCAGGGTGTTGAGCTCCTGCACCGGCCCGTCCTCCCGGCAGAGGCCCTGCTGGGCATCCCGGCTCAGCTCCTCCACCGGCCCGGTCACCTTTCGGGACAGGTGGGCAGAGAGGAGGAGCAGGACCGCCGCGGCAAATCCCAAGGAGAGCAAGTATAGCCCCCACTGTTCCTCCAGAACCACCGGCCAGAGATCGCATTGGATGGAGTACCAATAGGAAATTCCATCTTGATCTGTGCCGGAGGACATCTGTCCCCCATCCTTCAGCACGGGACGGCGTTCTCCCGCCCGGTCCCGGTCGATGATGGCCTGGGCCTCCCGAAAGCTGGCCAGACGCCGCTCCATGTGAATGGGCTCATCCTTCCCGTTGCCCAGACGGCCAGGGAGAAGCACGCTGCGCACCTCCATCTGGACGAGATCCAGGGTAATGCTGCTTTGTCCGGAGGTGTCCGTCTCTAAAACCCGTTCCTGGCTGCCGTCCGGGTGGACCAGGTCAAGGCATTGGACCTGTACCCCGCCGCCGGGGAGCTCCACGCCGGTGATCCGGGCAAAGGTGCCGTCCGCGGTGCTTTCGCCTCCGTTTTCGCTGGGAGGGCCCTCTCCGGGCGGAAAGAGTTCGTAAGACCAGCCGCTGCGGTGGGCCATCATCCAGCGGGTAAACTCCAACTGCCCCTGGTCATCCAGCCTCTGGTCAAAGTAGAGAAACCATGGCTGCTCGCCGCTGGCCTCATGGCCCAGGCCCCAGGTGATCTGGCTGCGCACCAGGCTGCCGCCCGTCTGGACGGCCAGGGCGGTCCCGCCGTCCATGGAGTAAATTCCGTCCAACTGCAAATTGCTGAGGCTGCGCATGAGCAAATGATCGGCCCGCGCTCCCAGGCCGCTGGCCCGGTTTTCCTGGTCGGTCCTAATGCTTTGCTGCAGGCTGGTTCGCGTCCGCTGGTAGATGTTGCTGACGGAGTTCTCTAATTCGCCCAGGCGGTTGTTGTACATCAGCAGCACAAAGCCCAGCCACAAAAGCAGCGTGGAGAAGATCAGGGCACGGGCCAGGCGCCAGCGAAGCTTTCTGGGGCGATTTGGTTTCATGCTCACACCTCCTCCAGCCGGTATCCGGTCTTGAACACCGTCTTGATCTGTTTTCCCGCATCCCCCAGGGCGGCGCGCAGGCTGCGGATCCGGGTGTCCACCGCCCGGTCATCTCCTTCAAAGTCCAGGCCCCACACCTTGTCCAGCAGCTGTTCCCGTGTAAGCACCTGCCCCCGGTTTCGCATGAGACACAGGAGCAGGTCATACTCCCGTGGGGAGAGCTTGACCTCCCGTCCTCCGGCCCTGCACAGGCGGCTGCGGGTGTTCAGCCCAATGGCCCCCCAGGAGAGAAGCCCCGCCTCCCCCGTGCCCCGGCTGCGGCGGATGAGGGCCTGGGTCTTTGCCAGCAGCACCGCCAGGGAAAAGGGCTTGGTCACATAGTCGTCACATCCCAGGGCATAGCCCCGGAGCATGTCCTCCTCGCCTCCCAGGGCAGTGAGAAAGAGGATGGGAACGGCGCTGTTCTCCCGCACCGCCCGGCACACCCCGAAGCCGTCTAAATGGGGCATGAGGATGTCCAGGAGGATGGCATCGTAGTCGTGGTCCCGCATAAGGTCCAGGGCCTCCTCCCCGTCCCTGGCCAGGTCGCACTCCAAACCATGGGCGGAGAAGTAGTCCCGCACAATGCTGCGCAGGCGCGGTTCGTCCTCCACCAGTAAGACGTGTTCCATAGTACCCCTCCTTTCACGGTCAGTATAGCGGGCGGTTGTGTCCGAGTTGTGACAATAGGATACCATCTTTGCCCCCGCCTTCCAAGCCGGAGGGAGAGGAAAAACCTCCCAGCCAGGGAAGGGGAGAGGGAAAGCTCCTCTCTGAACCTGAAGGGCTTTTTAAAAAAGCGGGCCGGAGCATATGCTCCGGCCCGCTTTGGGAAGCAATGGGTCAAGGGGTTTCGGCTACATTTTCACAAAACTGCATAAGACTTTGGGCAATTTCAGCCCGTGTGGCAGGAGCCCCAGGCTCCAGACGATCGCCGTCACGGGCGGACAGGATCCCAACGCCCACGGCCCAGGGCATGGCATTCTTCGCCCAGGTGGAGATGCTGTCATAGTCAGAAAAGTCGGACAGGTCACTGGAGGCGCGGGTGTCATAGTTGTGGAGCTTGGCATAGTTGAAGAGAATCAAGGCTACCTGTTCCCGCGTGACGGAAGTGTTAGGGCCAAAACGGCCCTCCTCGTAGCCGGTCATAATCTGCTTGGCATTGGCCCAGGCCACTGCATCGCAGTACCAGTCTTCGTAGGTGACGTCCCCGAAATTAATGGAGCCGAAGTTGGGCTTGCCCTCCATGGCATAGAGGATCTGGGCGGTCATGGCACGGGTGAGGGTGTCGTCAGGCTCGAAGGTATCTGCGCTGGTGCCGGACATAATGCCCTTGTTTGCCACGTAATATACCGCATCCCGGTACCAGGCAGAGTCGCTGACATCGGAAAAGGACACCTTCTCTACGGGAATCTGGGCCGGGAGAAAGAAGGCGGTGATGGTGACGGCGGTGTGGTTTAGGTTAAAGGAGTACTGATTTTTTCCCGTGGAGGACAGGGAAAGGTTTTTCCCGCTGTCAGAGGTCACCGTGATCAGCCCCGCTCGATAGCCGTCGTCTGGAAAGACGGTCAAGGTAACGGTATCAAAAAGATACGCCTCCTCCGGTGAGACCGTGATGTGACCGTGTTCACTGCTTTGAATCTTGATGGAGCATTTGGTCCCGGTGGCGGATGAGGAAGCTTCGTTTCCGTCGCTATGAACGGAGGTGTCCGCGGCCAGTGCGGGGACCAACGCCAGGGAAAGGATCATGGACAGGGACAAAACAATGCCGGCAAGCTTAGTCTGAAGGACTTTCATTTCATTCTCCTCCTAGGTGATAACAGGGCCTTTCGTGCAGGACCGGTAGATAATTGTGATATTATTGTACCATTGGAAGGGAAGCAAAGCAATGCCGCTTTGTCGAAAAAAGGAAAATAACCGCCAGCTCCGAAGGGCTGGTGCTGCCTCTGCTCTGGATGTGTCCCCGATGGCAACGCGGAAAATAGGACGCTGCAGCGTGCCAGCGGGCGTTCCAGGCCGGAATGAGGCCGTGGAAAATTGAGCCCGGACCGCTTATCGCGGCCGCAGCTGCCAGAAAATGACCGCGCCGGCTGCCGCTACGTTGAGGGAGTCGACCCCGTGGCACATGGGGATTTGGGCCACATAGTCGCAGTCTGCGATGGTCTGCTCGGTCAGCCCATTGCCCTCAGAGCCCAGGATGATAGCCAGCTTGTCCGCCTGGGCAAGCGCCGGATGGTCGATGGGGATGGAACGGTGGTTGAGAGCCATGGCTACGGTCTGAAAGCCCAGAGCTTTGAGCTGGGACAGGCCGGGCTGAGGCCATTGGGAGGAGTCCTCGCCCGTCCAGGCCCAGGGGATTTGAAAGACGGTGCCCATGCTGACCCGCAGCGACCGGCGGTAGAAGGGGTCACAGCAGGAGGGGGTGACGAGCACCCCATCCATACCCAGGGCAGCGGCAGAGCGGAAAATGGCCCCCACATTGGTGGCGTCGGTGATGTGTTCCAGCACCACCAGGCGCCGGGCGGTCCGGCACAGCTCCTGGGCGCTGGGCAGGGAGGGGCGGCGCATGGCACATAAAATCCCCCTGGTAAGTTCATAGCCGGTAAGCTGGGAGAGCATTTCCCTGGGAGCGGTGTAAATGGGGACCGCTCCAAAGCGGTCCAAAAAGTCCTGGGGCAGGGTGTTGAGCTGCCGCTGCTCCATCAGCAGGGAGAGAGGCTGGCAGCCGGCGGCCAGGGCACTGGAGATGACGTTGGTGCTCTCGGCAATGAGGATCCCCTGCTGGGGGTCCCGGCGGCTGCGCAGCTGTGCGTGGGTCAATCCCACGTAGGGGCTTAGCTGAGGTGCGGACAGATCGGTGAGCGGAACGATATGGGCCATGGGGATCCCTCCAGAAAACAGAACATTCGGCCGGCGGCCAGCCGACACTATGGACCCATTATGCCATACCAGGCGGCGCAGTGCAAATGGAATGCAGGGAGAGCTGGGTGCAGATAACTGGAAAAATATGTATTTTTTACAGAAAGATTGCACCGAAGAAACATTTGAGGGAACATTAAGAATCTGTTATAATAGACAAAACACCGCCGGAGAACCTATAACACGCCGTTCTCCGGGAAAGGAAGGTGCTGACATGACCCCCAAGACGCTGTATACCGTGGTGGTTGCCGACGACGAGGATGAGCTGAGAGAGGCGGTATGTACCATGATCCCCTGGCAGGACTATGGGTTCTGCCTGGTGGGGAGCGCCAGCAACGGACTGGATGCCCTGCAGATGGTGGAAAAGTACGAGCCCGATTTGCTGCTCACCGATATTCGCATGCCCTTTATTTCCGGCATTGAGCTGGCCCGCCAGGTGCGGGAGGTGCGCCCGGCTACCAACATTGCCTTTTTAAGTGGTTACGACGACTTTAAATATGCCAAGCAGGCGATCCAATATAATATCATCAGCTACATGCTCAAGCCGCTTACCTTGGAGGGGCTGGGGGCGGAGCTGCGGACCATTCGCCAGAAGATTGACGCCCAGTTTGCCATGTTTCGCCAGACTGTGCCGGGGCCGGACCGCCAGGACCTGCGGGCGGCTATGCTGATGCCCCTGGTGCTGGATGACTATGCCGAGCCCGAGGGAGAGGCCCAGGCGGAGGAATATGCCCGGCAGTGCGGCCTGCTCCGGGACCGGGACGACCGGCCCTGCTATACGGTGATGGTCTCCACCCTTCTGGGGGAGGATGGGACCAATGAGACGGCCCCCTCCTTTGCAGCCTCCGTGGACCGGCTGGCCCTGAAATACCTGCGGGCGGTGAGCTTTTTCGCATCGGGAAAGGTCATTTCCGTGCTGCTGGGAAACCCTTCGGATTTTGATGAGTATCTTCATATCTTAACCGATGAGATCCCCCAGATGGCCCTCCGGGTACTGGGCAAGCGCTGCCGCATTGGCGTCAGCCGGATGGCCCAAAGTCTCACGGCCCTCCACGATGCCTATCGGGAGGCCATGGAGGCCCTGCGTCAGGGGGATAAAAACGAGGGAGGAGCCCAGTTTATCAGCGACCTTGCCCCGGCGGTGAAGGGCGGGAGCCTGCTGTGCAAGCGGGCCCTGGATACCCTGGACCAGTATTATATGGATGCAAGCCTCTCACTGGTGTCACTGAGCGGAATGCTGGATGTAAGTCCCAACCATCTGAGCGCCTGCATCAAAAAATACGCTGGGGAAACGTTTATCAATATCCTCATTCGCAAACGGATGGAGGCGGCACGGGAAATGGTCTGTCACTCCAACCTGCGTGTTCAGGAGATCTCCCAGCGGTGCGGATACACCGACCAGCACTATTTCAGCTACTGCTTTAAAAAGTACTGTGGGGAATCCCCCAACGCCATGCGCCGCCGGGTGGGCACAGAAAAGGCGGGTGAAGGGGTGTGAAGAAAACGTTCTCCACGGGTCTGCGCACCACCACCATTCTGGTCTCTATGGTGGTGGGCGTGGTGGCCATTATGCTGTTTTGCTTCATTACCATTTTCCTGGACCGTTACCGCAGCGCCATGGTACAAAGCGCCCAGACCAGCACCGCCCAGGCGGTGGCTCAGGTATCCAACACGGTGGGCAACTATCTGGGCGATATGAATCAGGCCATGGAGCTGGTGGAGCAGTCCATGTGGGAGGAGGCGGAGGGCCGGGATGAGCTGCTGTCCGCCTTTTTAAAATTTCGCCCTGATGTGGTGGCGGTGACCAGCTATTCCCGAGAGGGAGAGCTGCTGGACTGCTGGTCGCTGGGCCGGGAACCTAGGGAGGAAATTTTCCAAAACCTCTCCTTTGACCTGGAAAAGGCCAGAGATTATTTGGGGGCCTATATGACGGCCCCCCATGTGGAGACCATCTTTGAGGGCTATTACCCCTGGGTGGTCACCATGACGGCCCCCCTGACCCAGGCCGGAGAGGCGGCGTGGGTGTCCCTGGACCTGAGCTTTTCCAGCATCTCCAGCTACATCAGCAACGTAAGCATTGGCCAGCGGGGATACTGCTTTTTAATGGATGAGGAGGGCAACATTGTCTATCATCCCCAGCAGCAGCTGCTCTACTCCGGCCTGAAGGCAGAGAATACCCCGGCGCTGGCAACTCTGGCGGACGGCGCCTACGCTGATGACACGGTGATTTATTGCATCACCAGCGTAGAGGGCAGCGACTGGCGGATCGTGGGCGTGAGCTATGTGGACGAGCTGGTCAACCGCAATGTCCATGAGATGATCCGCCTGTCTTTCCTGCTGGCGGGGGTTCTGCTGGCCGCGGCACTGCTCACCAGCTGGCTGCTGTCCCATCTGCTGGGGCGGCCCCTGCGGGGGCTGGCTGCCGCCATGGAGAGCTTTGAAACCGACGCAGACCACTTCACCTACCGCCCTGTGAGCGGGACGCGGGAGGTGCAGGAGCTGTCCGCATCCTTTGGACACATGGTACTGCGCATTCAGCAGCTGATGACCACGGTGCGGGAGGAGGAGATCAACCTGCGCAAGACCGAGCTCAAGGCGCTCCAGGCCCAGATCAACCCCCACTTCCTTTATAATACGCTGGATTCCATTGCCTGGATGTGTGAGCAGGGGCGCAATGCCGATGCGGTGAAGATGGTCCACGCCCTGGCCAGACTCTTTCGCATCAGCATAAGCCGCGGCCATGAGCTCATTCCCATTGAGAAGGAAATCGAGCACGCGGAGAGCTACCTCCAGATCCAGAAGTACCGCTATAAGAACCAGTTTACTTACGAGTTTGACGTAGAGCCCGAGTGCCTGTCCTATTACTGCAATAAAATTACCCTGCAGCCCATTATTGAAAACGCCATCAACCACGGGCTTGACCTGCTGGTGGAAGAAGGACATATTGAGGTGCGGGTGTATCAGCAGGGGGAGGACATCCTGTTTTGCGTTCAGGACAACGGCGTTGGGATGACGTCCCAGCAGATCGAGTCCATCATGCAGCATGGCCCCCATGACCGCACGGGCATTGGCATTAAAAACGTCAACGACCGGCTGAAAATCTATTTTGGCAAGAACTACGGGCTGCATATCACCAGCGAGCCGGATGTGGGCACCTGTGTGGAGATCCGTATGCCGAAGATACGGGAGGGAGACTATGAAGGGAAGTAAACGTGCCGCCCTGGGCGTGGTGCTGGCACTGTGCTGCCTGTGTGCCTGCTCCTCCAAAGGCATTTCGGCATCCCGGCACTCTGTGGCCCTGGTGGCAAAATCCACCCAGACGGAGTTTTGGCTGTCTGTGTTTGCCGGGGCGGAGGCCGCGGCAACGGAATATAACCTGGATTTGAGCATTATGGGCCCTGAGACGGAGGAGGATTTTGAGACGCAAAACCGCATGGTGGCCCAGGCGGTGGAGGATGGAGCAGAAGCGGTGGTGTTTTCCGCCATTGATTTTGAAAACAATGCCTCTGCCATTGACGAGGCCTCCCAAAAGGGTGTGAGCATTGTAGCCATTGACAGCAGCGTGGATTCCCAGGCGGTGAGCACCTACATCGGCACCGACAACTATGCCGCCGGACGAATGGCCGCCCAGGCCGCTCTGGACCGGGTGGACGGTGATCTGGAGGTGGGCATTGTCAATTATGACATCAGCAGCGCCAACGGGCAGGAGCGGGAGCGGGGAGCGGTGGACCTTCTGAAGGAGAGCGGCCGGGCCAATGTTGCGGCCGTCATCAACACCCTGGCCCAGGCGGAATCCGCACGGGAGGACACCATCGCCCTGTTGGAGGAAAATCCCCAGATCAATGTGCTGCTGGCCTTCAACGAGCCCACCAGCGTGGGAGCGGCCTGGGCGGTGGAAGATTTGGACCGCTCAGAGGATATCTTTTTGGTGGGTTTTGATTCCAATGTCATTACTGTGGATGGTCTGCAAGAGGGCAGCGTGGATGCGCTTGTGGTGCAAAACCCCTATGCCATGGGATACCTGGGGGTGGAGAGTGCCTATAAGCTGCTCAGCGGCCAGGGGGGCAGCCTGGAGAGCACGGTGGACACCTCCACCCAAATCGTGGACCGGGAAAATCTCTTCACCATGGACAGCCAAAAGGCGCTGTTTGCCTTTGAACAGCATTTAAATTAGACGAAATAGACAAAAACATGTGGAGAAATTTTTGCATACTGTTGCGCCTGGATAAAATTTTGCCCCTCTTTCGGTAATTTTTCCCCTTGCTTTTCCGGACAGCTTCTTCTAACATTAAATCAGCGTTAAATGGGCGCGAACATCCCATTTAAACGGTTTTATGAAAAGGAGAATTGCTATGAAAAAAGCTCTTGCACTGACCCTGGCCGCTGCAATGTCCCTCAGCCTGGTCGCCTGCTCTGGTGGGGATAAGACTTCCCAGTCCTCTTCCGCCAGCACCAGCACCAGCGCCGGCAGCAGCGCCGCCCAGACCACCACTGTGGCCAACAAGGACAAGCCCCTGGTCTGGTTCAACCGCCAGCCCTCCAACAGCTCCACCGGCGAGCTGGACATGACCGCTCTGAGCTTCAACGAGGACACCTACTATGTGGGCTTCGACGCCAACCAGGGCGCTGAGCTCCAGGGCACCATGATCAAGAACTACATCGAGGCCAACATCGAGGGCCTGGACCGCAACGGCGACGGCATCATCGGCTACGTGCTGGCCATCGGCGACATCGGCCACAACGACTCCATCGCCCGTACCCGCGGCGTCCGTTCCGCTCTGGGCACCGCTGTTGAGGCCAACGGCGCCATCGACAGCACTCCCGTGGGCACCAACGTAGACGGCACCTCCACCTTCGTGAAGGACGGCGAGATCACCGTGGGCGGCACCACCTACATCGTCCGTGAGCTGGCTTCCCAGGAGATGAAGAACTCCGCCGGTGCCACTTGGGACGCTGCCACCGCCGGCAACGCCATCAACACCTGGTCCGCCTCTTTCGGCGATCAGATCGACATCGTGGCCTCCAACAACGACGGCATGGGCATGGCTATGTTCAACGCCTGGTCCAAGGCCAACGAGGTTCCCACCTTTGGTTATGACGCCAACTCCGACGCCGTTGCCGCTATCGCGGAAGGTTACGGCGGCACCATCAGCCAGCACGCTGACGTGCAGGCCTACCTGACCCTGCGCGTGCTGCGCAACGCTCTGGACGGCGTGGACGTGGACACCGGTATCGGCACTGCCGACGACGCCGGCAACGTGCTGGGCGAGGACGTGTTCTACTATGACGAGGCTACCCGTTCTTACTATGCTCTGAACGTGGCTGTCACCGCTGAGAACTATCAGGAATTCCTGGACTCCACCGTCCCCTATGCTCCTGTTTCCAACCAGCTGGACGCCACCGCTCACCCCACCAAGAACGTTTGGCTGAACATCTACAACTCCGCTGATAACTTCCTGGGCTCCACCTATCAGCCCCTGCTGGAGAAGTACGACGACTTCCTGAACCTGAATGTTGAGTACATCGCCGGCGACGGCCAGACCGAGTCCAACATCACCAACCGTCTGGGCAACCCCAGCGCCTATGACGCCTTCGCCATCAACATGGTGAAGACCGACAACGCCGCCGCTTACACCGGCCTGCTGGCCCAGTAATTCCACCGCGTTGAAGCGGTAAGATTCCGTGCTGAGGAATCCATAAAGCCTTGCTGTTAGGGAGAAGGAATTCTCCGTTCGTGAGAATTGTTTCTCCGTTCGGCGGAAGGAATTCTCCCTAACAGCACTTTTGAAGAAGAATCCGGCAGAATCAGACTGTTCGCTGAAACTGCTAATATGGACAAACGGGAGTAACGAGAATGGCAGATGCGAAAGACGATATTGTCCTGTCAATCCGCGGTATGAGCAAGTCTTTCGGCCGAAACCGGGTGCTTGACCATATCAACCTGGATGTAAAGCGGGGAACCGTCATGGGACTGATGGGCGAAAATGGCGCCGGTAAGTCCACCATGATGAAGTGCCTGTTCGGCACCTACCAGAAGGATGAGGGGAAAATTTTCTTAAACGGAAAAGAAATCAGCTTTTCCGGTCCCAAGGATGCCCTGGAAAATGGAATCGCCATGGTTCACCAGGAGCTGAACCAGTGCCTGGAGCGGAATGTCATTGACAACCTGTTCCTGGGCCGCTATCCCACCACCACCGGCGGGATGGTTGACGAGGGCAGTATGAAAAAGAAGGCTTCCGAGCTGTTCCGCAAGCTGGGAATGACCGTCAACTTGACCCAGCCTATGCGGAATATGTCTGTCTCTCAGAGACAGATGTGTGAAATTGCCAAGGCAATTTCCTACAATTCACAAGTAATCGTCCTGGATGAGCCCACCTCTTCCCTGACCGTGCAGGAGGTGGATAAGCTCTTTGAGATGATGCGGATGCTGAAGGCACAGGGAATTTCCCTGATCTATATCTCCCACAAAATGGACGAGATATTTGAGATCTGTGATGAGATTTCTGTCCTGCGTGACGGCAACCTGGTCATGACCAAGAGCGCCAAGGACACCAACATGAACGAGCTGATCACCGCCATGGTGGGCCGTTCCCTGGAGAGCCGGTTCCCTCCAGTGGACAACACCCCCGGCGACACCATTTTGTCCGTACAGCACCTGTCCACCAAGTACGCCCCCTATCTTCAGGACGTCACCTTTGACGTAAAAGAGGGCGAGATCTTTGGCCTTTACGGCCTGGTGGGCGCTGGACGTACCGAGCTGCTGGAGACCATTTTCGGCGTTCGTACCAGAGCAGCCGGCCGGGTCTATTTTAAAAACCGGCTGATGAATTTCTCCAGTGCTAAGGAAGCAATTGAACATGGCTTTGCCATGATCACCGAGGAACGCAAGGCCAACGGCCTGTTCCTGAAGTGCGATTTGACCTTTAACACCACCATTGCCAACCTGAATCAGTATAAGTCGGGTCTGGCCCTGTCCAATCCCAAGATGGTGAAGGCCACCAACAAGGAAATCAAGATCATGCACACCAAGTGCATGGGGCCGGACGATATGATCACCAGCCTCTCCGGCGGCAACCAGCAGAAGGTTATCTTCGGCAAGTGGCTGGAGCGTGAGCCCCAGGTCTTTATGATGGACGAACCCACCCGAGGCATCGATGTAGGCGCTAAGTACGAGATCTATGAGCTGATTATCAACATGGCAAAGCAGGGGAAGACCGTGATCGTGGTTTCCTCTGAGATGCCGGAGATCCTCGGGATTACCAACCGCATCGGCGTGATGTCCAACGGGCATCTGTCCGGAATTGTGAACACCAAGGAGACCAACCAGGAAGAACTTTTGCGACTGAGTGCAAAATACCTATAATGGGAGATATTGCATATGGCAACAGAAAACACAAAAATTCTGACGGCTGAGCAGGAGGCGAAGCTCCGCCAGCCCATTGACGAGTACGTCGGCAAGATCCAAGAGCAAGTCAATGCCCTGCGTGTGGAGGGCACGGATAAGGTGATCGAGCTTCAGAGCAATCTGGACAACCTGAAGCGCGACCGCATCTATACCCCGGACGAGAAGGCCAAGCTGACCGCCCAGTATACCAAAGAGCTGGAACAGGCCAAGGCGGTGGAGGCCCAGAACAAGGACCAGGTCGCCAAGCTCATCGCCGACGCGGAGAGCTACCTGAAGGCCCAGTACAGCACCTATTACCAGCCGGTGCTGGAAAGCTGCAAGCAAGAAAAGGTCCAGGCCCAGAAGAAGTACCAGGCGGCCCTGGAGGAGCTCACCAAGGAGCACCAGGCCACCCTGGCCAAGCTCAGCGATCCCCAGGAGATCAAGGACGAGAAGTACGTCCACAAAAACCGCCTGTTTGACGCCAAGATGGGTCTGGCCAAGGACCTGCAGGAGGTAAAGGACCGCCGCCATGCGGCCTTTGAGCACAAGTATCACCTGATCGACATGCTGCGCATGTCCCGCTTCACCTTTGGCGAGACCATGGCCCAGCGGTGGGAGAACTACAAGTACACCTTTAACCAGCGGGACTTCTTCCTGCGCAACGGCCTGTATCTGGCCATCATCGTCATCTTCATCGCCCTGTGTATCATTACCCCCATCATCAAGGGGCCCAATGTTCAGCTGCTGACGGTGAACAACGTCCTGAACATTCTGCAGCAGGCTTCCCCCAGAATGTTCCTGGCGCTGGGCGTGGCCGGCCTCATTCTGCTGGCCGGTACCGACCTGTCCATCGGCCGTATGGTTGGCATGGGCATGACCGCTGCTACCATTATCATGCACCAGGGTCCCAACACGGGCTCTGTGTTTGGCCATGTCTTTGACTTCTCCGGCCTGCCTGTGGTGGTGCGCATCATCTTTGCTCTGGTGGTTTGTATCGTGCTGTGTACGGTGTTTACCACCATCGCCGGTTTCTTCACCGCAAAGTTCAAGATGCACCCCTTCATTTCCACCATGGCCAACATGCTGGTCATCTTCGGCCTGGTTACTTACTCCACCAAGGGTGTGTCCTTCGGTGCCATCGACTCCTCCATCTCCGGCATGATCATGCCCAGAATCAACGGCTTCCCCACCATTATTCTCTGGGCCATCGCCGCAGTGGTCATCGTGTGGTTCATCTGGAACAAGACCACCTTCGGCAAGAACCTCTACGCTGTGGGCGGCAACCCTGAGGCGGCGGCTGTTTCCGGTATCTCCGTGTTCAAGGTCACTGTGGGTGCCTTTGTCATGGCTGGTATCCTGTACGGCTTTGGTTCCTGGCTGGAGTGTATCCGTATGTTCGGTTCCGGCTCCGCGGCCTATGGCCAGGGCTGGGAAATGGACGCCATCGCCGCCTGCGTGGTGGGCGGTATCTCCTTCACCGGCGGTATCGGCAAGATCTCCGGCGTGGTCGTGGGCGTGTTTATCTTCACCGCCCTGACCTACTCCCTGACCATCCTGGGCATTGACACCAACCTGCAGTTCGTGTTCTCCGGTGTCATCATCCTGGTGGCTGTTATGCTGGACTGCCTGAAGTACGTCCAGAAGAAGTAATCCATTCAATACCTCGGCAGGAAGCCGCCGCAAAGCAGATATGGAGATCCCACTGCTTTGCGGCGGCTTTGTCTCGCCGGATTTTTGGGGAGAAAAAAGTGCTGCGGCTGGAGGGCGTCTCTGCTGGAACATGGCGGGGGATTGGAATCAAAAGCCGAATATGATAAGATGAACAAAACGGCCCGGCCGGGAGAAAACGTACTTCCGGTGGGAAAAGAGAGGGGATTAACATGCAAAAACTGGTGGATGTGCGCCGGGCGCTGGGCTCCGGTGAACTGGACAAGGGCCTGAAAGCCATACTGTGCAGTGACCTGGAGGCCGGACGGCAGCGGGTGGCTGCACTTCTGGACTGCTTTCAGCGTACCTTTGGCGCAAGTGAGGACACCCAGGTGTCCCTGTGTTCCGCCCCAGGCCGCACAGAGATCTGCGGCAACCATACCGACCATCAGCACGGCCGGGTTCTGGCCGGAGCGGTGAATCTGGATTTTCTGGCCTGTGCGGCCTTGAACGGCACCAACACCATCCGCTTCCAGTCAGAGGGCTGGCCCATGGTGGAGGTGGAGCTAGACACCCTGGAGCCGAAAGAGGACGAGAAGGAATCCACCGCCTCCCTGGTACGGGGCATGGCGGCCCAGGCTGCTCAGATGGGATATAAGGTCGCGGGCTTTGATGTGTATGCCACCTCCCAGGTGCTGCCTGGCTCCGGCCTGTCCTCCTCCGCGGCCTGCGAGGTGCTGCTGGGGGTCATTGAGAACGACCTGTTCTGCCAGGGCCAGCTGGACCCTGTGACCATCGCCCAGATGGGCCAGAAGGCGGAGAACATCTTCTTCGGTAAGCCCAGCGGGCTGATGGACCAGACGGCCTCTTCTGTGGGCGGCGCGGTGGCCATCGACTTTGCCGACCCTGCCGCCCCGGTGGTGCGGAGCGTGGCGGTGGATCTGGCCGGATTGGGCTATGCCCTGTGCATCATTGACTCCGGAGCCAGCCACGCCGACCTGACCAGCGAATATGCCGCGGTGCCCCAGGAAATGGGAGCGGTAGCCGCCTACTTTGGCAAGCAGGTGCTGCGGGAGGTGGACGAGGCGCAGGTGGTGGAGAAGCTGCCTCAGCTTCGGAAGGCGGTGGGGGACCGGGCGGTGCTCCGGGCCCTGCACTTCTTTGCAGATGACCGCCGTTCCCAGCAGGAGGCGGACGCCCTGGAACAGGGTGATATGGAGACCTTCCTGGCCCTGGTGCGGGAGTCGGGCCGGTCCTCCTGGGAACTTTTGCAGGACATCACGCCCGCCGGTGCGGTGGCCGAGCAGGCCATGGCCGTGGCCCTCACCGTGGCCGAGCGGGCCCTGCAGGGCAAGGGCGCCTGCCGGGTCCACGGAGGCGGCTTTGCGGGCACCATCCAGGCTTTTGTTCCCTTGGACGGGCTGGAGAATTTCCGGACGCAGGTAGAGAAGGCTCTGGGCGGCGGAAGCTGCCATGTGCTGAGCATCCGGCCGGTGGGCGGCACGGTGCTCTGCTCCTAACTGCAGCAGGATGGAACGGAATACGAAAGGAGCGCATTGAATATGGCGATTTTGGTATTGGGCGGAGCCGGCTACATCGGCTCTCATACGGTATATGAACTGATTGACGCGGGCCGCGAGGTAGTGGTGGCCGATAACCTGCAGACCGGCTTCAAGGCCGCCGTCCACCCCAAGGCGAAGTTTTATGAGCTGGACATCCGGGACAAGGGTGCCCTGGACACCCTGTTCCAGGCGGAGGATATTGAGGGCGTCATCCACTTTGCCGCCTCTTCCCAGGTGGGCGAGTCCATGTCTGACCCTCTGAAGTACTATGACAACAACCTCTACGGCACCATGGTGCTGCTCCAGTCCATGGTGGAGCACGGGGTGGATAAGATCGTCTTCTCCTCCACCGCTGCCACCTACGGTGAGCCCGAGCGGGTGCCCATTCTGGAGAGTGACCCCACTGTGCCTACCAACTGCTACGGCAACACCAAGCTGTCCATGGAGCAGATGATGAACTGGGTCTCCCGTGCCCATGGCCTTCGGTATGTGGCCCTGCGGTACTTCAACGCCTGCGGCGCCCATGTCTCCGGCAAGATCGGTGAGGCCCACAACCCCGAGACCCACCTCATTCCCATTATCCTCCAGGTCCCCCTGGGCCAGCGGGAGGCGGTGAGCATGTTCGGCGACGACTATCCCACCAAGGACGGCACCTGCATCCGGGACTACATCCACGTCACCGACCTGGCCCAGGCCCATATCCTGGCCCTGGACTACCTGATCAAGGGCGGCGAGAACAACGTCTTTAACCTGGGCAACGGCGTGGGCTTTACGGTGAAGGAAGTGGTGGATGTGGCCCGCCAGGTCACCGGCCACCCCATTCCCGCCAAGATCGCCCCCCGCCGGGCGGGCGACCCGGCCCAGCTCATCGCATCCTCGGAGAAGGCGGTGAAGGTGCTGGGGTGGAAGCCTCAGTTTAACGACCTGAGCACCATTGTGGCCTCTGCCTGGGCCTGGCACAAGGACCACCCCAACGGATATGGGGAGGGCTGAGCATGGAACGTGACCAGGCCATTGCCAAACTGATCGCCTACGCCCTGGACAAGGAGCTCATCCGCCCTGAGGAGCAGATGTGGGCGGTGAACGCCCTGCTGGAAGTGCTGGAGCTGGACGGTTGCGCCATGCCGGAGCAGCTGCCCGTCCTGGAGGAGGGGGAACTGCCCGTCATCCTGGACGCCCTCATGGACGATGCCCATGCACGGGGGGTACTGAAGGAGAATTCCATCGTTTACCGGGACCTCTTTGATACGAAAATTATGGGTGCCCTCACTCCCCGTCCCGGCCAGGTGATCGACCACTTCCAGGCCCTGCGGGCGGAGGACCCCCAGAAGGCCACCGACTGGTACTATAAATTCAGCCAGGACACCAACTACATCCGCCGGGACCGGATCGCCAAGGATATGCAGTGGAAGGCCCCCACCGAGTACGGGGAGCTGGACATTACCATTAACCTGTCCAAGCCGGAAAAGGACCCCAAGGCCATTGCCGCCGCCCGGAACCTGCCCGCCTCCGCCTATCCCCGGTGCCAGCTGTGCGCCGAGAACGAGGGCTACGCAGGCCGGGTGAACCACCCCGCCCGGCAGAACCACCGCATTGTCCCCATCACCATCAACGGCTCTCCCTGGTTTTTGCAGTACTCCCCCTATGTGTACTATAACGAGCACTGCATCTGTCTGAACCGGGAGCACACCCCCATGAAGATCGACCGGGCCTGCTTTGGCAAGCTTTTGGACTTTGTGGGCCAGTTCCCCCACTACTTTGTGGGCTCCAACGCCGATCTGCCCATTGTGGGCGGCTCCATCCTGGCCCATGACCATTTCCAGGGCGGCCGCTACACCTTCGCCATGGCTAAGGCCCCGGTGGAGACGGAGTTCACCTTCCCCGGCTATGAGGACGTAACATCCGGCATTGTGAAGTGGCCCATGTCGGTGGTCCGTCTCACCTGTGCCGATCCCCAGCGGCTGGTGGAGCTGGCCGACAAGATCCTCCTGAGCTGGAGAGGCTACACCGACCAGACGGCCACCATCCTGGCCGAGACCGACGGGGAGCCCCACAACACCATCACCCCCATCGCCCGGCGGCGGGGAGAGGATTATGAGCTGGACCTGGTGCTGCGCAACAACCTGACCACGTCCGAGCACCCCCTGGGCCTCTACCACCCCCACGCGGAGCTTCATCACATCAAGAAGGAGAACATCGGCCTCATCGAGGTGATGGGCCTGGCTGTGCTGCCCGCCCGGCTGAAAGCGGAGCTGGCCGCGGTGGCGGAGAAGCTGGCCTCCGGGGAGGACCTGCGCGCCGATCCCCTGACCGAGAGCCACGCCGATTGGGCGGAGAGCTTCCGGGGCAAGTACCAGATCACCCCGGAAAACGCGCTGGATATTGTACAAAAGGAGACCGGACTGGTGTTCTCCCAAGTGCTGGAGCACGCCGGTGTCTACAAGCGCACCCCGGAGGGCAAAGAGGCCTTCCTGCGTTTCCTGAGGCAGGTGTAAGGAATGGCAAACTTGATCGGTCAAAGCTTCGGACGGACCAAAGAGGGCCGGGAAGTGGAGGCGTGGACCCTGTGTGCCGGGGAATATTCCGCCCAGGTGCTGACCTATGGAGGAATTCTCCGCTCCTTCTGCGTCCCCGCCCCGGAGGGAAGCCGGGACATTGTGCTGGGCTGTGAGACGCTGGAGGATTACGAGAACCAAGACAAGTATTTCGGCGCCCTGGTGGGCCGGGTGGCCAACCGCATCGGCGGGGCTGCCTTCGACCTGAACGGGGTGCACTACCCCCTGGCGGTCAACAACGGCCCCAACTGCCTCCACGGGGGCCTGCGGGGTTTTGACCGGGCCATCTGGGCGGCCCGTGAGGAGAACGGTGCGCTGGTGCTCACCCGCAACAGTCCCGATGGGGAGGAGGGCTTCCCCGGCAGCCTGGCGGTGCAGGTGACCTATTCCCTTTCAGAGGACGGGACACTTACGCTGGAGTATCAGGCCCGGAGCGACCAGGATACCCTCTGCAACCTCACCAACCACAGCTATTTTAACCTGCTGGGCCACGCCCACGGCTCTCTGGGGGAGCAGAAGATTCAGATCCTGGCCGATGCTATTACGGAGATGGATGAGAACAGCACCCCCACGGGGATGGTTCTCCCGGTGGATGGAACGCCCTTTGACCTTAGAGAGCCTGTGGAGATCCGTGTGGGGTTGGCCATGGAGCATCCCCAGCTGAAGCTGGGCAACGGTTATGACCACAACTTTGTCCTCCATCGCCAGAGCCGGGGCCCTCTGAAGCAGGCGGCCAGAGTGACCGGAGGCGGGCTGTGTCTGGAGTGCCGGACCACCCAGCCCGGAATGCAGTTCTACACCGCCAATTTCTTGGAGGGAGAGGCGGGGAAGGGCGGGGCCTGCTACGGTCCCCGGTCGGCCTTCTGCCTGGAGACCCAGGCCTGGCCCGATGCCATCCACCACGAGAATTTCCCCTGCGTGGTGCTGGGCAAGGGAGAGAGCTACCACCATGTGACCACGTACCAGGTAACGAAAAACGGATAAATGCAGCCAAAAGGCCGCGGAGAAATATCATTTCTCTGCGGCCTTTTTTTCGGGACGGAAATAGACCTTGCTATTTTCTCCAAAGATGGTATCCTACTAGAGACGGGAGGGATCCGGTATGCACGACAACTATGACGACCTTCTAAATATGGGTACGGAGCTGGGCTACCAGCTGATGTACAGTGGGGCGGAAATTTACCGGGTAGAGGAGTCGGTAAACCGGCTGCTCACCGCCTATGGACTGCAGCCCCAGGTGTTTGCCATCCCCAACTGTCTGATTGTCAGCTTGAACACACCCTCGGGCC
This sequence comes from Lawsonibacter sp. LCP25S3_E2, assembly GCF_052117285.1. Classification (NCBI taxonomy): domain Bacteria; kingdom Bacillati; phylum Bacillota; class Clostridia; order Eubacteriales; family Oscillospiraceae; genus Lawsonibacter; species Lawsonibacter sp. LCP25S3_E2. The sequence goes on along the minus strand of NZ_JBQKJL010000010.1, from coordinate 83,333 downwards.
ACCCCATTACCAGCATGCGCCGCATCCCCTCCCACGGAACGGACATTGAGCTGCTGGAGGCCTGCAACGACCTGTGCCGCCGGCTGTGCCGGGAGGTCCCGCCCCTGGAGCAGGCCAAGGAGCAGGTCCGCCGCCTGGGGGAGGGACACCGGGCCCATCCCACCTGGGTGCTGCTGATGGGCTATGTGGTGGCAGCCGCCTTTTTTGCCGCTTTTTTCGGGGGAAATCTTCCAGATATGCTCAGCGCTGGCGTGTGCGGCCTGGGGGTGGGCCTGTGGATCCTCTATCTCAGCAAACCTCTGCGGGTGGTGGGCTTTTTCCAGACCCTGATCGGGGCAGTTATTGCGTCGCTGCTGGCGCTGCTGCTCACCGATCTGGGCATTGGAGTCAATTTAAACTTCATTACCATCGGCACGCTGATGGTCCTGGTGCCGGGTATGGCCCTGACCAACGCCATGCGGGAGATCGTCAATGGGGATATCATATCGGGCATCAACCGCACCGCTGAGGCCATTCTGACCGCTGCGGCCATCTCTCTGGGGGTCATTTTGTCCCTGGCCATGGGAACGTGAGGGCAGGAACATGGAACTGTTGAACGCACTTTTTTTCCCCTGCCTGTGGTCCTTTATCGCCTGTGTGGGCTTCGGGCTGGTATTCAATATCCATGGTTTCGGTGTGCTGATCTGCGGCTTCGGCGGGGCGCTGGGGTGGCTGGCCTATCTGCTCGCCCAGCGTCTGGCGGGCGGAGAGGTGATCCCGGCCTTTTTTGCCGCGGTGATCATTGCCATCTACGCCGAGATGATGGCCCGCGTGCGCCGTTGCCCGGTGACAGGTTACCTGCAGGTGGCCCTGCTTCCGCTGGTGCCCGGAGCGGGCATCTACAACGCCATGCGCTACTGTGTGGACGGTCAGACTGATTTGTTTCTTTCCACGCTGCTGCACACCTTCGGTGTGGCTGCCGCACTGGCCATTGGGGCCATGCTCTCCTCCACAGTGCTGCGGATCGTGCTGCCCCACCTGATGACGGGAAAAAAGTCCAGAGGGGGAAGGTGAGTGTGCCTTTGACTCGCTCCGGCTGGTGAATTGCCCCAGGATCGGCAGAGAGAGCGAATAAATTTTAGGCAAAATTTGGGCTTGCTTTTTATTCTTTTGCGCGCTATTGTAATGGCAGAAGGTTTGCTTTTGCTGTTTGCAGCGGCAACCACTTTGGAATGTAATGTGAGGCAATGGTGTCCACGAAGGGCACCACTGCCTCTTTTTTGCATTTCCTCCAAATGAAGCGGAAAGGACTGGGATCTTATGTGTGTCAACCCCTCTGAAATGTTCGGGACCAATGTGTTCAGTCTGGAAGTTATGCGCCAGCGTCTGCCCAAAAAGGTATACCATGAATTGGTAGATGTGATGAACCATGGGGGCAACATCTCCATGGCCACTGCCGACATTGTGGCCAATGCCATGAAGGATTGGGCGGTGGAAAAGGGAGCCACCCACTACACCCACTGGTTCCAGCCCCTCACCGGGGTCACCGCGGAGAAGCACGACAGCTTCCTGACCGCTCCCCAGGACAGCAAGACGCTGCTGCAGCTTACCGGAAAGCAGCTCATCATGGGGGAGCCCGATGCCTCCTCCTTCCCCTCCGGCGGCCTGCGTGCCACCCACTACGCAAGGGGCTACACCGCCTGGGACATGACCTCCCCTGCCTTTGTGAAGGCGATGTCCTGCGGTACTATTTTGTGTATCCCCACCATCTTTGTCTCCTATAACGGGGAGGCGCTGGACCAGAAAACTCCCCTGCTGCGGTCCATGGAGGCCATCCATACCCAGGCGCTTCGGATTCTGCGCCTGTTTGGCAACACCCAGGCCCAGAAGGTCACGCCCCAGGTGGGGCCGGAGCAGGAATATTTCCTGGTGGATCGGGAGAAGTACCTGAAGCGCCGGGACCTCATCTACACCGGCCGTACCCTCTTCGGTGCCCCCGCCCCCAAGGGCCAGGAGCTGGATGACCAGTATTTCGGCGTCATCCGGGAGCGGGTGGGTGCTTTTATGGCCGACCTGAACCAGGAGCTGTGGAAGCTGGGCATTCCCGCCACCACCCAGCACAACGAGGTGGCCCCCGCCCAGCACGAGCTGGCCCCCATCTATACCCCCTGCAACCTGGCGGTGGATCAGAACCAGCTGACCATGGAGACCATGAAGCGGGTGGCCACCCGCCACGGCCTGGTGTGTCTGCTCCATGAGAAACCCTATGCCGGGGTCAACGGCTCGGGCAAGCACAACAACTGGTCCATCGGCACGGACACGGGGGAGAATCTGCTGGACCCAGGGGACACCCCCAATGAGAACCTGCAGTTTTTGCTGGTGCTGGCCTGTATCCTGCGGGCGGTAGACCGGCATGCGGGACTGCTGCGATGCTCGGCCTCCTGTGTGGGCAACGAGCACCGCTTAGGTGCCCAGGAGGCGCCTCCCGCCATTATTTCCATCTTCCTGGGGGACCAGCTGGAGCATGTAGTGAAGCAGATCGTCTCCAACGCCGATTCCATTCAGCTTCTGGCTGCGGGCAAGCTGGACTCCGGTGTGGCCTCTGTCCCGGTGATTCTAAAGGACGCCACCGACCGCAACCGCACCTCTCCCTTTGCCTTTACCGGAAATAAGTTTGAGTTCCGCATGGTGGGCTCCTCCGACTCCATTGCCGAGGCCAACATCACCCTCAACGCCATTGTGGCCCAGTCCCTGTGCGATGCCGCAGACATGCTGGAAAAGGCGGAGGATTTTAACGCCGCTTGTACCGAGCTGATCCATGACTGGATGACCGAGCACCAGCGAGTCATTTTCAACGGCAATGGATACTCCGACCAGTGGGTGGCGGAGGCGGCCAGACGAGGCCTGCCCAACCTGCATTCTCTGGTGGATGCGGTGCCCTATCTGGTGACAGACCAGACGGTGGAGCTCTACGAGAAATTTGGAATCTACACCAAATCGGAGCTGGAGGCCCGTGCGGAGATCCGCTATGAGACCTATGCCAAGGTGCTGCGCATCGAGGCCAAGACCATGATCCACATGGCCGCCAAGCACTACATTCCCGCGGCCATTACCTATACCACCCGGCTGGGCCAGTCCATTACCGCTGTGTCCGCCGCCTGTCCCGAGGCCGATGTCACAGTGCAGAAGGGGCTGCTGGCCAGGGTCAGTTCCCTGCTGTCGCAGGCCAGCGAGGCCCTGGAGGAGCTGAAGGTGCGCTCCACCAAGGTGGATGCCATGGAAAACATGGCGGAGATGGCCCGCGCCTATCACGACCAGATCGTACCGGCCATGAAGGCACTGCGTACCCCTGTGGATGAGCTGGAACTGCTGGTGGACAAGGACATCTGGCCCGTGCCCACCTATGGCGACCTGATGTTTGAGGTCTGAACGCTCTGCGCATTCCCATATGGGGGGACACACCGCCTGTGCCCCCCAAAGGGTGCCCCGGCCGGTCCCGCCCACTTTGGGAGAGTGGTTCACAGCAAAAAATTGCCCCGCCTTTCCAGAAATGGGCTGGAAGGGCGGGGCAAACATGTTCCTTGGGACGATCGCGCGAGCCGTCCCTTAAGACTCGGCAGAGGAAGACGCGGAATTTTCCTGGGAGGGATACAACGTATCGTAGGAGACCGTATGTGTTTTCAGGTAGTCCAGCCACTGCTGGCAGTAGGCCTTGCGCAGGTGGACGCCGTCGGCGCTGGCATCCCTGGGGAGCTGGCCGTTTTCGTCAGCAAAGACGGGGTTCAGATCCAAAAAGGCGACCTGTTTTTCTTCGGCAGCCTTTTTCATCAGATCATTGTAGATCTGCAAGTGGTCGTTCTTCAGGTAGCTGGCCCCGCCGGTCTCTGCAATGACATCCTCGTTGAGGGGAATGAGACCCTGGATGTAAATCACGGCGTTGGGCTGGCTTTCCCGAATGAGGTCAATGGCCTGGCAGTAGGAATCATAAAACCCCTGATCGTTGTAGTAGCCCAGCTCGTTGATCCCCAGGGACAGGTATACCTTTCCATACTGCTTGAGGGCAAGGGCCTCCAAAAGGGTATACTGGTTCCCGTCAATGGTGATGGCCTTTTTCTCGGCCAGCTTAAAAATGGACAGGCCGTTGGAGGTCAGGTTTTCTCCGCAGCCAATGCCGCTGTAAATGAGGAAGCCGTCGGTCCGGGAGTCTCCAATGAAGGCGGCATCCTCAAAGTAGGAATTATCCACCGCTTCGCTCTCGGGGACAGGCTGGGAGAAATCATATTCCGGCTGTTCCGGCTGCGGGGCGGCAGGGGCCTCATCCGGGGACTGCGGCTCGGCATCCGGCTTTTGCTTTTGGACGGGGGGCTGAGGAGCGGGGGTTCGGTCACTGAGGTTTGTCTGCTCCTCTGTGGGAGCGGCCGGCGGCTCCTGGGTCTGCGTCTGGGGCTGGCTGCTTCCGCAGGCGGATAACAGATTGACCAGCAGAAAACCGGCAATGAAAAGGGAAATCGTTCTTTTTCTCATGGGAGTTCCTCCAATGGGGTATATCTTTGGTGCTTTATGGGCGGTAAAGAAGGTGATCGTAGAGCTCGGGGGTGGTCAGCGTAAAGCTGGGGCTCCCCACGCTCCCCGGTGCCACCTCATATTTGTCAAAGGGGATGACAAGGTTCCCCTGTTCGTCAAAGTAGAAGTCCTGGTTGGGATCAATGGCATCAAAATAATAGGTTCCAAGCTGGGAGCTGCCCTCCAGCCAGTAATATTCCGACGCGTCATCTTCCATCCGCTGGCTCATCTGACGTTTCAGCTCGTCGCTGATCACGGTGATATAGTCGTAATCCTCTGCAAACAGGTCGGACAACTGCTTGCGCTCGCCGCTGGGGACATCAATGTGATAGTAGCGCTCCTGGTGATTGCCGGAGGCCAGGATCAGATCCGAATCGATCCGCAGGGTGAACCAGCGCTCTGTGTTGGTTACGATCTCCCAGGTCACATCGAGCGTATAATAGCCATCACTGTGGGCGGTCTGCTCATAGTCGTCGATGAGCTGGTCAATATAGGTCTCGATTTCACTGTTGATCTCCTGCGCGCCGGGGCTTTGTTCATTCTGGGAGATCTGTGGGGTGTCGATGGAGACGTGGTTTTTTCCCTCGTTCTGCTCATAGGTGCGTACGGTGATCACTTGGAACAGGGGGCCTACCAGAGGAAGGCCGGCCATGGTATCTGCCATTGCGGCACTGGAATTGGGCAGAAGAAATGCAAGGGCCACTGCTGCTGCGGATATGCTTCCCAGGTAACGGCGCCAGATATGGGGACGCGTGCGCCGAGCCGGGAGACTGCCCAGGGTTTCCTCCACCCGGCGGCTGAATGCCTCGGGAACCGGGATGTCCTCGTGCCGGGCTTTTTGCCGAAGCTTATCATCGAAATTCATTCTGTTCCCTCCAATAGAATCCTGAGGTGCTTTCTTGCCCTCGACAAGCGAGTTTTCACATTGGCCTCTGTGATGCCAAGGATGTGTCCGATTTCCTTTACGCTGAATCCGTGGTAGTAGTAGAGAACCACAACAGCCCTCAGCTGCGCATTCAATGTGCAGACTGCTTGCCAAAGCTGAAGGTTCTCCTCTCCGCCGGATACGGCGGGCAGGTCGTGAATCTCCTCCAGGGAGACCAGTTTTTTTCTCTTGCGAAGGATCCCGTAGCATTCATTGGTAAGGATTCGCATGAGCCACGGCCGAAAGGATTCCTTCTGGCGAAGAGAAGGGAGCTTCTGGTAGGCGGTCAAAATAGCCTCTTGGGCGGCATCTGCTGCGTCCTCAGCGTTTCCGAGTATGCCCATGGCTAAATGGTACATGGTTTTTTCGTTTTCCTTGATTTGATCGGTAAACCACTTCAGCTCATCCAAAAAGCTCCCCCCTTCCATGGCTGATCCGATTTCCCATTGTACCATGAATGTTCCTACCCAATGCACCTCTATTAGTATAAGAGGGAATTGCGCGGGAAAAGGTGACAAGGAAGGGGCAAAAATATAGACAATCCGCTGCCCCATTTACCACGTCATGGTGTGTCACTGGTACAATGCTGAAACGATCCTGCGAAGTCATGGCTATCATACCATAGAATAAAAAAATCCTCTATCCTCATTTGTAAAAAATACGCTTGCCCATATGTTACCATTCCAACGGGCTGTTTGGCCAACAGAACCATGGAACAAAAGGAGCCACGGGGTCATCCCAAAGACAAGGGATGCCCCGTGGCTTGCTGTTTGGTATCAAATGGATTATGGGGAATCGGCAACCGTAAAAGACAAAGCGTGTTTCGAGGGGAGAAACCAGCTTGCTTTTTGAAGGGAAGAATGGATTTAGTACGCGCCGAAGCCGATTGCCACAGCCAGAACCATCAGCAGGGCCTGGGTGACAAACAGGGCCAGGAACACGGGGACCACAAACCGCCACCACTTCTGGATCTTCACGCCGGCCAGACCGGACATGATAGCGGCAAAGCCGGTGGGCCACACGATGTTGGACAGGCCGTCGCCAAACTGGAAGGCCAGAACGGCAACATCCCGGTGCAGGCCCAACAGATCGGACAGGGGGGCCATAATGGGCATAGAGGTGGCAGCCTGACCGGAGCCGGAGGGGATCAGGAAGTTGAGGAAGGTCTGGAGGACCAGCATGCACACGGCGGACAGCCAAGCGGGCAGGTAGGACAGGGGCAGGGACATGTAGTACACGATGGTGTCGATGATGTTGCCGGCCTGAAGAACCATCAGAATACCGCGGGCCAGACCGATCATCATACAGGCCATGGCCACGTTGGTAAAGCCCTGCTCGTACTTCTTGGCGATGTCATTGAGGCCCCAGCCCATAACGATGGCGCTGAGAATACCCATGATGGTGAAGGAGGCGGCCAGCTCGGGGAAGTACCAGCTGTAAGTCTTACAGCCGTAGACGATCACGATGATACCGGCCAGCAGAATGAGCAGCACCAGCACTTCCCGGACGCTGAAGCGGGCGTTCTGCACGTCCTGCTCAGACATGGAAGCGGCCACATCGTCGTGATAGACCAGGCTCTTGGTGGGGTCGGCCTGGACCTTCAGCGCATAGCGGATGACAAAGAAGGAGGCCACGGCGATCATGCACAGGTGGCAGAACAGACGGTAGCCGGTGCCGGACATGGGAGGCACCTCGGCAATGCCCTGGGCCACACCCACGGTGAAGGGGTTGACCATCGCGCCGGCATAGCCCATGCCGGCGCCCAGGGCCACGATGGCCAGACCCACAATGGCGTCAAAGCCCATGGCAATGGCGATGCCGGTAAACACGGGGATGAAGGGGAACCACTCCTCAAACAGGCCGATGGTGGAGGAGGCGATGCCGATGATGGTGAGGAATACGGGGATGATGGCCACACGGGCCTTCCCCTTAAATACCTTCAGCATGGCGGCCACCAGACCGTTGAAGGCGCCGCTGGAAATGATGATGCTGATGGAGGCGTAAGCGATGAACACGAAGAAGATGACACCGCCGGCATCCATGAAGCCATCATAGATGGAGCGGAACATGTCAAACAGTCCCACAGGACTTGACTCAACGGCGTGATAGGTGCCGGGAACGACCACGGTGCGGTTGGTAGCCTCGTTGAGCACCCGGTCAAAGGAGCCGGCGGGCAGGATCCAGGTCAAAAGAGTGCAGACTACGATGATCAGGAACAAGAGGGCGTAAATGTGGGGCAGGCCAAGTTTTTTCCGTTTCTCCAGTGTGTTTGGTTTGCTCATGAAAGTTCCTCCTTTATCACACAATTAAAGTTTCCGGGATTTTGCGCTTTGGTAGGACTCCTCAACTGCCTTGCGGAAGGCGCTGTCTGTCAGTGTGCGAAGGGTCATTTGGGCAATCAAATTGGCTCCGTGGGCAATGGCCTGGTGGGCAGCGGGCTTGCAGGTCTCGTCCCGGAACTCGGGGGTATGTAGGGCGTAGAAGGTGTCGGAAATGGAGAGCATGGGCTGGATGGAGGGGCAGCGGTAGCTCACATTGCCCATGTCGGAGGAACCGTTGGGGGCCTGCACCTCGCCGCTGGGAAGACCCAGCTGCTCCAGAATGGAGAGCACCTCCTGCTCCAGAACGGGGACCCGGACCATGTCGTCAAAGCCGTCAAAGCCCTCGGTAAAGGAGACGTCGCAGTCCAGCGCCATGGCAGCTCCCTGGGCGCATTTTTTCACGACCTCGTCCATTTGGGCCAGCTTGCTGGCGGAATCGGTTCGGAATTCGATGCGCACTTCGGACCGGGCGGGCAGGATGTTGGGATAAACCCCGCCGTCGGTAATGACGCCGTTGACGTGGACATCGGGAGTAAAGCATTCCCGCCGCGCATCGATGAGGTCCAGGAATTTCCGGGCGGCAGCCAGGGCGCTGTGTCCCTTCCAGGGGGCGGCGACCGCGTGAGCTTCCTGTCCTTTGAATTCTACCAGGTAGCATTTCAACCCCAGCAGGTCCATATTGGCCAAGCTCGTTCCGCCGCTCCAGCTGTGGATCATGATGGCCAGGGACATCCCGTCAAAAGCGCCCTGGGCGGCCATGGGGACCTTTGCTCCGTTTTCCTCCTCGGCAGGAGTACCGAAAATGTACAGCTTGCCCTGGAAGCAATCCTTTAAATCGGCCAGAGCCAGCGCCGCCAGCATAGACATGGAGCCGTGCACATTGTGGCCACAGGCATGGCCTAAACCGGGCAGTGCGTCGTACTCCACCAGGATGGCGGCAGAGGGACCGTCCCCGTTGTCCAACACCGCGCGGAAGGCGGTTGGAATGTTTAAATAGGGGTAATCCACCTGATATCCGGCCTGAACAAGCAAATCGGCCATCAATTTGCTGGTGCGAAATTCCTGGCCGGGGGGCTCGGGATGGGCGTACAAATCGTCGCTGAGCGCGATAGCCGCGGCCCGGTGCGTTTCAATTGACTGGGTGATACGAGCAAGAATTTCCTCCATAAATGATCGGCCTCCCATTACGATAATTAAGGTATGCTAAAAGTACAGTACTTTATTTAGTATAATACTATGCCAGAGCAATGGTGTCAACAAAGAGTTCCCCGGTATAAGTACAGAAAAGAAAGCACTAAATTTATGCAAATAGCACAACAAAATCGCGATTTAGTGTGCTGAATTGCCGAGAGACTTATGTTCGTTAAGGAAAAAAAGAAAAAAGACTCAGAGAACACGACCCAAAAGGAAGGTTCTCTGAATCTTTTTAAGAAAATGGTGTAGTGTTTTTGCACAAATGGCCTGGGTGGGCGCTAATAATCCAGAAAAATGCGGTGCAGGTTCTGGGGACGGCCCTTGTTGCCGATGCGCCGCTGGCCCACAATTTCTGCATAGCCGTTGGCCGTCAGTGCGCTGAGTACCCGGTTGGCGACACGCAGAGAGAAGCCCTCGTTGCGGATGAGCGCTTCGGAGGTAAGGAGATTGGTGCGCTCTGTTTTCATGGCAGAGATGACGCGGTAGACGGTTTCGGCCGAGAGATGACAGCGGTTTGCCACCTGCGTCACATCGTCGGCGGAAATGCCGCTTTCCGGTGGGGAGCCGGTGGCGGCAATGGGCAGGGAATGGATGGTCTCCTGCTCATCGATATAAATGCAGACCTCCTGCTCCAGACGGGTGCGGTAATCCTGGGCCTGCATGGCGTGGCTGCGGGCGGCACTCAGGTCCACGCCGCTGCCTAAGCTGACAAAGCCCTGGAACCCGACCTGTTCCTCCAAAAGGCGGGGGAGATGGAACTGGGAAAATTGCTTTGTGAGGTTGCCCAGCTGCTCCACCGTCAAATAGAGCTCCACATCGGTGAGGTCATCCTTCAGAACGGGCTCGATCTGATGCTGGTGGCAGTATTCCAAAAGCCTGCTTTTGAGGGAGAGCAGCTCCAAGCCGTGGTTGGGGGTAAAGTGCCGGGTGCGCAGGTCATATTTTGGGCTGACCCGAATGACGGCAGATTGGTTGCGCCGCAGCTTTTCCGTCTGGATTTTTTTGACGCATTGCTCCAAAGACTGCACCATGGCGTTTCGGCTGGGATAGGAGTAGTAGCATTTTACCGCCTCCCCCGCAAGCCCCTGCACCACGCTGTTGTAGTTGGTGATGATGACGTCCAGCTTCCCGGCCCGGCAGCGCCGCCGGTAGTCTGCCACCAAAAGGACCTCCTGCTGATCCAGCTCCTCGGTGGTCATTCCCAAAAAGTGCCGGTCATGCTCGTTGATCAGTTCCGGCAGCCGGTCGTCTTCCAGCACCTGGATCAGGGGCGTATTCTCATCCACAAAATCGATGCCGATGCGGGAGGGCGTGTCTACCTGCTGCTTCAGCAGCAGTCCCAGCAAAATTCGATAGGTGTTGGCCAGGTAGCTGACAATTCGGTCTTTGATGGCGTAGGGAGGAGAATCTACCTCCCAGAGTGCGGCCAAAGGAAGCGGTCCACTGACAAAAAATGCATCATAGTAGGGCTTTTGCTCCAAAAAGAGCTGCTGAAGCTCCTTTAAATCGGTGTAGCAAAAATAGGTGAGCCGATGTCCTTCCCAAGTATCTCCGATGGCCTGCTTACAGTAATGGTAAAAGTGTTCCTGCAGCAAAAATGCAATATTGATCTGCATAAACAACGATCGAGGCAAAAAGCCCGCCTTTCTCTGAAGTTGTTTTTCCTATATTTTAGAATAGCATTCTGGCTTTTTCAACCCCTAGCGGGAATATTGTTGGGCCATTGGTGCGGAGAAAGCGTGCTGCGAAGCTGGAGGACGATCTGTATCAGCCACAAAATGGGCCATAGAAGCGCCGCGGCTGAAATGTATCAAGTCCCCGGAAGAGCAGAAAAAACGTGCTTGTCTACAAAGACCGGATTCCTTCTCTTTATCAAAAAATACCTACCGCACCCTGCTTTGGCAAACCGTGCGGTAGGTATTTTTAAACCGATCGAGTAATAGAAAAGGGAATCCCGTATAGCGAAAGCCGGTTTTCCAGCTGCCCTTCAGAGGGGAGAAGGGATACGGGAAGAACAGGATAAGGGGAGATTATTTGCCCAGCATGATATTGAGAATCTCAATATCGGTGCTTTTCATACCTACACGGCCCATACGGCCCACTGCGGCGATGGTGTCTTCCGGGTTTTCCATGGTCATACCCTCGCCGGGCTGGAATACGTTGCCGGCCAGGCTCAGCTCCAGCGCCATGAGCGCGTTTTCCACTGCGATGCCGATTTTAGCGGCACAGCTGGCCTTGGCACCGTCGCACACCATGCCGCCCAGCGTCTCGATGCTGTTGGTGATGGTGTCACCCAGAACTTTGTAGATCCGCTCTGTGCTGTCACCCTGCTGTTTCAGGAGCATATAACCAATGCCGCAGGCCGCGCCGGTAGCGGCGCTGGTAGCGCCGCAATAGGCGCTCAGGCTGCCGATATATTTTTTCTGGTGGACGCTGACCAGATTGCCGATGACCAGGGCCCGATAGAGCAGGGCTTGGTCCGCCTCCCAATGCCTGGCATACATAACGATGGGCATAGTAACGGTGATCCCCTGGTTGCCGCTGCCGCTGTTGATGACAACAGGCAGGGAGCAGCCGCTCATGCGCGCATCGCTGCCGGCCGCAGCCGCCGCACGGGCCTGAAGCCGAACCCGGTTAAGCCCCATGGCGTTGATGGAATTGGACATTAAAATTCGTCCGGTTTCCACACCATAGTTGCCCTTCAAGCCTTCCGTAGAGATGGCGCAGTTGTAGTCGATTTGGCGCTGAAGGAGCTCTTGCACATCGCTTAACTGGACTTCCTCCGCAAATTCCAAAATATTTTGCAGATTCAGCAGCATCCGGTCTGCACCTGTGTTTTTGGGGGCCGTTTGGGGCGTGGGCCGGTGGTCCAATACCACTTCGCCATCTTTTTCCATGTAGGTGATATGGTTGTGGTGCTCCTGAATTTCGACCTTTGCACAGTGGCCGCCGCCGGTCACCTCCACCAGGACATAGAGGTTATCCACCTCCTCCACTAGGTGGCATTGACAAAAATTCTCCTTCAAAAGGGCTTGCGCATGCTCAATGTCCTGCTGGGTGACGCTCTCTAACACCGCCAGCTCTTGTTCCGGATCTCCGCCCACAATGCCCAGGGTAGCCGCTACGTCCATTCCGCGCATGCCGCCGGAATTGGGCACGATGACACCTTTGACATTTTTAATGATGTTTCCGCTGCAATAAACCTGGCATTGCTCCGGCATTGCTCCCAACAGCTGCCGGGCCTTTGCCCCCGCGTATGCAATGGCGATGGGCTCGGTGCAGCCGAGAGCCACCAATAGTTCTTCCTTCAAAATTGCCAGATGATTGCGATATAACGTTTCTTCCATGGGATGATCTATCCTCCTACTCGTACGGTAAAAATCTCTTGCAGTTTACAATTAAAAAATATAAAATTGACGTTAGAAACAACCTTTTTGTTGGGAGGACCTGCTATGTTCAGCATTACCAGCCTCAAATGCTTTGCGGTGGCAGCGGAGGAACTGAATTTTACCCGTGCAGCCAAGCGCCTTTATATCACCCAACAGGCTTTGAGCAACCACATTGCCAAGCTGGAGCAATACTTCGGCATTAAGCTTTTTGACCGGGGCAACCCGCTGACCCTGACGGAGGCAGGACGAGCCCTCCAGACCCACGCGCAAAAGATTTTGTCTAGTGTGGATGACTACGCACGGGAAGTGCAGGACATCAAAGACTTCCACCAGGGAGAGCTGACCATCGGCATTCCGGTGACGCGCGGTACCATCATGCTGCCGCCGCTTCTGTCCGATTTTCACCGAATGTTCTCCCAGATCAAGCTGACTTTGGTGGAAGGGACCAGCAGCGGAAACATCACGGATGCGCTGTATGATGGGACGGCAGATCTCTGTATCTGCTATCAACCGTCCAACACCAGGGGTCTGATTGTAACGCCGCTGTATGAGGAAAGCTTTGTCCTTGTCGTGCCAAACCAGCTGCTCCATCAGACGTATCCCCAATACGAGCAGGACTGTGCCGCCCATGAGGCCCATTTCTTGCGGGAATTTGCCCGGCTTCCCTTTGTGGCCCAGAGTCCGGATACTAAAAATGGACAGACCTTTCAGGAGCTGTGTGCGGCAGAGGAGATCGAACCCAACGTGGTTGTGGTCACCCAGAATTTGATCACAGAGTTGTCGCTGTGCCTGGAGGGACTTGGAGCGTGCGTGCTGCCCAGTACCTTTATCGCACCGTTGCAGGAGCAGATGGGACGCCGGCTTTTTTCTCTGTTCAGTGAAAAACAGATCGAGCAGTTATCCTTTTTCTTATTGAAAGGGCTGCCCAATAAACCCATGATTTCCGTATGCCGCCTGAAGGACAAAAGCATTAGCAGGGCAGGACGGGAATTTATTCAGTTGGCCCAGAGAATGTACGGACAACCTTCTCTCAAGCCTCACTTGCAGGAAAAAGCGGCCTCCACTTCGTTTCTGGTTTGACCGATAAAGGCCAGCATCTGGTCGTCCAAGGGATAGCGGATCACACATCCGGGCGTCAAAATCATGTGACGGCCGCCCATCATCTGGAAGCATTCGTAGATCTGATGCTGGATGGCGCCCCGGTTCCGATTGGTAATGTCGGTGCGGCTCAGGCCGCCCATCAGACATTTTCCAGTGAGGTCATAGGCTTCGTCCAGGGTGGGAAGGGTCTCCCAGGCGTGCCAGTTGAATATCTGGACGGGATAATCTTTCAAAATGTGGAACATGATATTATTGCCGTGGCAGTGGATGGTATTCATCCAGCCCTTTTGAGCGGCCTCCAGCACCTGGAGGTCATAGGGCTTGCCATATTCCAGATACTGCTCCTCGCTGCATTTATCATAGGAGCTCATTTGGGAGGCGAAAAAGATCCCGTCTGCCCCCAGGTCGATGGCGGCGGAAACCAGCTGGCAGGTGGTAGCGGTGATCACGTCCAGGGCGGCCTTTACGTCCGCACCATGGCCCTGCTCAAGGTAGGAAACCAGCTTGCCGCCGCACAGCTTATCGGCAATGGTGATGGGAGTGAAGGCGGTGAAGATGACGGGGACCTCTTCGCCCTTCAGCTTGTCCAGAACCAACTTCAAATGACGCAGCTCCCGTGCGTTGCTGCCCTGGTCACAGGGGCAGACAGTCAGGCTGCGCCAGTCTTCCGCACAGGAAATGGGAGAATGGACGACTTTGGCCACGCCGCCCTTGACGATCTCCGAGTAGTCCACGGTGCAGCCGAAGTCTTCAATGGCATACATGCCGTTATTCATGGTTTTGACAAAGTCAAAATCATACTTTTTGTAAAATTCATAGGTCTTTTCCGCGATTGCTTCCGGGTCCAGATCCGTGCCGGGCATATGGCTCCAGAAGGAATAAGGAATCTTATCCGGCTTCTCCCCGCGGATGGCAGCTTGGATACGTTCTTTTTTGGTCATTGCAGTTTGCACCCCTCACATAATGGAAATCACATCTTTGGTTGGGCCCGCCTTCTGAGGAAGACGGGCCCAACCTTATCGTTAACCTTTAATGATGATCGTGTCTCTGCGGGATTTGGTCAAAAACTCAAAGCCATCCTCGGTAATCAAGACCGTATCGCTGTTGCGTACCGCGCCCAGCTCAGCGCTCATCAGACCGGGTTCCACGGTGAAGACCATCCCCGGCGCCAGGGGAGCTTTGTTGCCCTTGGTGACAGAGGGGAATTCGTGGGTGGACAGGCCCATTCCGTGACCGCAGCGTCCGGGCAGGATAGCGCCAAAGCCTGCGTCCTCATATTCTTTCATAGCGGCAAAGTACAGGTCCTCAAAGATGGTGCCGGGCCGCAGGAGCTTGAAAATCTGGTCTCTGGCCTTGAGCATGGCATTGTAAGCACGAAGCCGTTCGTCATTCACACGGCCCACCATGACGGTGCGCTCGTTTTCTACATTGTAGCCAGCCACACGGGCCCAGCTCATGGGCATGGTCAAGTCTCCGGGCATGGGCACATAGCCTGTGGGACAGTCACAGCCGTAATTGAGGCGCTCGTTGGACATGCACCAAACCACCAGGGTATCAATGTCGGCCGTTTCGGAATTGGAAAATCCGGAGACTTCATACTGCTGGTATTTCTCGTGCCACAGCTGGCGCATGGCGTACTGACCCTGGGTGGCTGCCTGGGCCTCGCTGGCGCCCGCTTCCAAAGCCTCGATGGCACGGGTCACACCCAGGTCGACCAGCTCGCCGGAAATCCGGCACATCTGGATCTCGTGGGGATCTTTAATGAGGCGAAGGTCCACCGCATCCTGAGCAATGTCCACATAGGCGCGGACATTCAGCTTGTCCTTCAGCCGGTTCAGAACATTCATGCTGGCATAGTCGCCCTCAACGCCCACGGTCAGAGGCTTATCGCCTAAAAGTTCCCGCATGGCATCCATGGCATCCATGGCGACGGCTTTGGTCGCGCCCCATTTGCCGTAGCAAAGGACCTTGTCCACCGCTCCCTCATTCACGGCGTGATCGTGCCGGATGCAGTGGACCAAAAGGAACGCATCGTCCTGGGTCAGGATGAAATAGGGCACATGGCTGATCAGAATGGGATTGAAATTGCTGAAGTAAAACACATTTTCCGGACGCATCAGGATGGTGACATCCACCCCTTTGCGCGCCATGATCGCCTGCATCCCTTCAATGCGCTTCTTTACGTAGTCTCGTAACTGTGGACTGGAACGTTTTTCTTCCAGAACATTCATGCAAAGACCTCCAAATTATCATTCTGCGGGAGATTCAATTGGAAAAATGGAATCACCGCTTGTTATTTCTGCCCATATTATAGGCAAAGCGCCACAGCATAGCAAACAGATTTTTTGGAAATACGACAACCATTTAGTTGTGGCGCGGGGCAAGCAAACCGAGCCGCCGTTGCCCTGTGATCCGGCAATGACGGCAGAATGGTTTGCCGTTGGTCAGCCCTTGTGGGGGTGTTCGATCTGGGTGTGCGGGAGGGCCAGGCAGGGATTGCAAAGCGTGGTCCACAGCTCGAAATCCTCTACTACGCACAGTGTGCTGGACACCGTTGTAGCGGGAACTCCCTCGTGAGGATGGCGGCAGATGCAGTTTGGTTCATAGGTGTGATCGGACATGATCCGGTACAGATCCTGAAAACGCAGAGAACCGTAGCGCTCGGCCACCATTTCGCCGATGCGGTCATACCGCTTGTGGGTGGAGGGGTACTGCTCCTCGGGGGGATTAAAGTGGCTGAGCTGGTCGCTGACGACGTGGTTGGTCCGGTACAACACTCCGGTGCCCTCGTCCTTTTCCACGTAAATTTCGTCCGCTGTCATCTCAATGACATAGGCCTCCTTTGGATCGGCCGCGATGACATTGAGTCCGTTCATACGCGGGGCGGTGCGGCAGAATTCCACAGCTTCCGCCGCTGTTTTGCAGGAAGTCAGCAAAACGCGCACGTTGAGGAAAATATCAGCCTCCTCCACCCGGTCGATCCGAGTGGGGTCCTTTTCGGTCCAGAATCCGGTGGTAGTCACAGCCAGACCATAGCTGTTGATGCCCACGGCGGGGTAAGTGAGAATGCCGGCGCCGCCCACCTCCAGAATTTCCAGGCCGTCGGGGAAGCTGTGATGTACCAGCGCCTGTTCCAGAGGCATGCCCATATCCCGGTTCTTGATAATGTAGGTGTTTCCATCTGCGGTGGCTTTTCCCCGGACGCAGAGCATACTGCACTCCTGGGTGATGTGGCGGAAGGACTCGCAGAGGAAGTAGGCGGGGATGTTAAGCAGGAGGATATCCTCCAGGGGGAGCTCGCTGCCCTTGGCAATGCCCTGGAGCTCTTCGTACATTTCAGGCCGCTGCTCTTTGAAAAAGCGGAGATTTCGTCCCACAAACTCCTGATACACCTGCATATCCACTTTTTCCTGCTCCAGCTTGTGATGGACGGATGTCAAGTTGCGGCGGATGGCATCCCGAAGGGACTGCCCCTGCTGCACACCCTGTTCATAGGGTGTTCCTACCGCCTGACAGTAGGATGGCGCATACTGAGAATTCACAAAATTACCTCCTTGATGTTAAGACAGAGAGCTCAATGCTCCGGATAAAGGCAGCTGCACAGGTGGCCGCCGCAAAGCTCCTGGGTTTCCGGGACTTGCTGGGAGCACTCAGGGCGGGCAGAGAAGCAGCGGGGATGGAAGGGGCAGCCGGAGGGAACGTGGATGGGACTGGGCAGATCGCCCTGAAGAATGATCCGTTCCTTCTTTATAGTGGGGTCTGCCTGGGGAACGGCTGACAGCAATGCCTTTGTGTAGGGGTGGGCGGGGGCCGCGAAAAGCTGAGACTTTTCTGCGTACTCCACCATCCGGCCTAAATACATCACGGCCACATGGGAGGAGATGTGCTCCACCACCCGCAGATCGTGGGAAACAAAGATCAGCGCGATGCCCAGCTGTTTCTGCAGCCGGGTCAGCAGGTTGATGATTTGCGCCTGAATGGATACATCCAGTGCGGAGACGCATTCATCACAGACGATGAGCTTGGGATTGACCGCAAGCGCACGGGCAATGCACAGCCGCTGCCGCTGTCCACCGGAAAACTCGTGGGGGAACTTGCGCATGCTGTCCTGGGGCAGGCCCACCAGGTCCAGAAGCTCCCGCGCCCGGTCCATCGCCTGCTGCTGTGTGCCCAGGTGATGAATCTTATAGGGTTCCGTAAGGATGCTGGATACCCGCTGTCTGGGGTTAAGGGAGGCATAGGGGTCCTGGAAAATAATTTGAATGTCCCGGCGCATCCGGTGGATGGTGGCCCGGTCCGCATGGGTCATGTCCTGGCCTTCAAAATAGACCACACCTTCTGTGGGAGGGATCAGCCCCATGATGACGCGTGCCAGCGTGGACTTGCCGCAGCCGGATTCGCCGACGATTCCCAGGGTATGTCCGGCATGGACCTCCAGGCTGACTCCGTCCACCGCTTTCACGTACTCCGTGACCTTGGAAAAGATCCCCCGGCGCACGGGAAACCATTTTTTTACATTTTCAACCTTCAAAAGCACATTTGACTCAGACACAGGGCGTTCCCCCTTTCTCTCCCCCCGCGGTCGCTTCCGACTGTTCCCACTCAGGGAAGTACTTCCAGCACTGGACCATGTGGCCGTCCCCGTGCTGGCTCGTGGGAGGCAGCTTCTTGCAGCAGATCTCCCGGCAGTCGGGACAGCGGTTATGGAAGGCGCAGCCCTCTGGCATATGGTAGATGCTGGGGACTGTCCCCTCGATGGTCTGCAGTTCCTCACGCGCTTCGCCGGGACGTGGGATGGAGCGCAGAAGCCCTGCGGTATAGGGGTGCAGCGGGCTGCGGAAAATGGTCTGCACGTCCGCTTTTTCCACAATATGGCCGCAGTACATAACGGCCACAGTATCCACCATGGAGGCCACGACGCCCAAATCGTGGGTGATGAGAATAATGGATGTGCCCATGGTTTCGTTGATGGAGCGAAGCAGGTCCAGGATCTGGGCCTGAATGGTAACGTCCAGGGCGGTAGTGGGCTCATCAGCAATGAGCAGCTCCGGGTCACACAGCAGGGCCATTGCGATCATGACACGCTGGCGCATACCGCCGGAGAGCTCAAAGGGGTATTGCTTCAGGCGGGTCTCCGGACTGGGGATACCCACGGTGCGCAGCATGTCCACCGACAGCTTGGCTGCCTCCTCGGCAGAGACATTCTTGTGCAGGCGGACCACTTCGCCCAACTGATCCCCGATGGGGAAGAGGGGGTCCAGACTGACCATGGGCTCTTGAAAGATCATGGAAATTTTATTGCCCCGGATCCGGCACATCTGCCGTTCGGACATGGTCAGCAGCTCCTCGCCGTTGAGGCGAATGCTGCCCGTCACATAGGCCGGGGGAGAGGCCAGCAGGCGGATAATGCTTTTGGAGGTCACACTTTTGCCCGATCCAGATTCCCCTACAAGCCCCAGCTTTTCTCCTTTTTGCATGGAGAAGCTGATGTGATTGACCGCCGCGGCAGAACCATATTGTGTCTTGAAGTGAACGCTCAGATCGTCCACACACAGAAGCGGTTGTTGGTTCATATGGATACTCCTTCCTTACACATCCAGCTTCGGATCCAGATAATCACGAAGCCAGTCGCCCAGCAGGTTGACTCCCAGCACGGTCAAGGTGATGCAAAGACCGGGGAAGATGCACTGCCAGGGATTTGTGAGAATGTTATCGCGGGCTTCGCTGAGCATACGGCCCCATGTGGGGATGTTGATGGGAACACCATAACCCAGGAAGCTCAAGGAGGCTTCCATCAGCACGATCTTAGCCATTTCCAGTGTGGCGATGACAATCACGGGACTAATAATATTGGGCAGAATATGATAGAAAATAATCCGCGCATCGCTGCCGCCGGTGGCCCGAATGGCCTCAACATACTCCATTTCTTTGATGCTGAGGATCTCACCTCTCACCAAGCGGGCATACCGTACCCAGCTGGTGATTCCGGCGATCAAAATGACGTTTCCCAGGCTGGAGCCCAGAACCGCGGCGATAAACAAAGCCAGAAGGGTGAAGGGGAAACAGAGCTGGATATCCACCAGACGCATGATAATGGCATCCACCCATTTTCCGTAGTAGCCGGCCAGACAACCCATGACCACGCCTACGATTCCGCCCACAATGGTACCAGCCAGGGCTACGATCAACGTTACACGGGAGCCGTAAAGCAGGCGGGACAAAATGTCGCGGCCCAGCTGGTCGGTGCCCAGAATGTGGCCGGCGGAGGAGCGGGCGGCCCAAATGGGATCTTTCAGTTTGTTCATCAGATCCTGAGCCAGCGGGTCATAGGGGGCCAAAACAGGGGCAAACAGGGCGCACAGAATCACAACCAAGACCAGAATCAGCCCGATCATGCCGGTTTTGCTCCGCCGAAGGCTGTCCCAGGTATTCAAAAATCCTTTTTTCATGTGATATGCACCCCCTTATTGCAGCCGAACCCGCGGATTGATGACGCAATAGAGCACATCCACCACGAAATTGATCACGACAAATACCACAGCCATCAGGAACACAATACATTCCACCACAGCAAAGTCGCTGCTGGTGATGCTTTGTACCACCAATCTTCCTACGCCGGGCCATCCAAACACGGTTTCTGTAATGACAGAGCCGCCGATCAGGCTGGCAAACTGCATGCCAAGCATGGTGATGATGGAGCTCATGGCGTTTTTAAGGGCGTGCTTGGTGATAATTTTGCGGGCGGGCAGTCCCTTGGCCCGGCATACGTCAATGTACTCCTTGCCCAATACCTCGATCATGTTGCTGCGAAGCAGGCGGCAGATGGTCGCGGCCGAAAACAAACCCAATGTAAAGGCGGGCAGGATAATGGAGCGCAGACCCTCGTCAGCGCCGCCCGTGGGCAGCCAATGGAGCTTGACGGCAAAGAGGATGATCAGCATAATACCCAGCCAGAATGCGGGCATACACTGTCCCAAAAGGGCCAGCACCCGAATAATGGCATCGGAGAGCTTGTTTCGCTTGACGGCGGAGAGAATTCCCGCCGGAACGCCGAGCAGCACACAGATCAGCAGGGCGGCACAAGCGAGGGAAAGCGTAGCCGGAGCCCGCTCCAACACCACGGAAAGGGCAGGCTCATTATAGTAGTAGGAGGTGCCGAAGTCCCCCGTCAAAACACCCTTCAGGAAGCGAATGTACTGTTCCGGCAAGGGATCGTTAAAGCCCATCTGCTCACTGAGGATCTCCATCTGCTCCTTCGGGGTGGTGGGAGAAACCATCAGCTCCACCGGATTACCCGTCAAATGCAGGATTACAAAAACGACCACTGTGATACCAAAGATGGCAATCACCGATTGGCCCAGCCGCTTTAATAAGTATTTGCCCATGTTATCAACCTTTCCTCACCGCAAAAGACGGATTTTCTAGAATGTGCCCGGATGGGAGAAATAAAACGGCGCACCCATGCTGAACGCCGGGTGCGCCGCTGTGTTCTTTGCGTTGATCGAAACCGCACCGAAGCGGATGTTTAATTGGAACGGTTACCGATTACTTAACACTTACGCCGTCCATCAGTACAACCTCGTCGGTTCGGGCAGTCCAATTCTGAACTTTGTCAGAGTTGTAAGCATACAGAGTGTCCTGCTGATACAGCCACAGGGCGGGAACCTCGTCCACCATGTACTGCTGCATCTGGCTGAACAGTTCGCTCCGCTTCTCTGCATCCATCTCAGAGGCGGCCTGACTGGCCAGGTCCATGAATTCCTGGTCGGACCAGGTGCAGTAGCGGGCACCCTCGGTGAAGCCGATGCTGGCAATCAGGTTGATGTCACAGTAAGGACCGCCCAGTCCCTGCAGGAACATGGGAGCAACCGTACCGGAACCGATCTCCTCACGCTGGGTGGCGGAGTCTTCCTGCTTGATGTTCACGCGGATGCCAACCTGCTCCAGCTGAGCGGCAATGGCCTGTACCACGTCGGTGCTGTTGAGCAGGCCGGAGGTCACGGAACATTCGATCTCAAAGCCGTCGGCATAGCCGGCCTCAGCAAGCAGGCTCTTTGCCTTCTCTACATCATATTCATAGCCCTTCACGTCGGGATCATAGCCCTCGTACTCGGGGGTGGAAATGGAAGCGACCTTAACAGCGTAGCCGTCCAGAACACCCTGAATCAGAGCATCCCGGTCCACTGCGTAGTTGATGGCCTGACGGACCCGCACATCGTCCAAGGGAGTTTCTTCTCCGACCAGATTGAACTGCAGCCAGACCACACGGGTGGAAGGCTGTCCCACCACGGTGTAGCCCTCCAGTCCCTTCAGGTATTCTGCCTGAGTGGTGGGGATGTTACAGATGATATCGACCTCGCCGGCCTGGAGAGCGGCCACACGGTCCGCAGCCTCGGGGATGACCTCATAGATCAGCTGATCGATCTGGGGCACATCGCCGTAGTAGTCGGGGTTCTTTTCCATGACGACCTTCTGATCCTTGGACCAGGAGACGAACTTAAAGGGACCCGAGCCGATGGGAGCGGCAGCGAAGGCCTCGTCGCCTACCTCCTGAACATAAGCGCTGGGGATGATTTTAATGTAGTTCAGACGCAGAGGCAGAGAGGGGAAGGGGTAATCCGTAATGATGTTGAATTCAAAGTCACCGATCTTCTCCACCTGCATGAAGGAGAAGTCACCGGAAAGAGCGTAGTGCTTTTCCGTATCCCGCAGGCTGTTGATGGTGTAGGCCACATCCTCTGCGGTCATCTGGGTTCCGTCGGTAAAATAGACATCGTCTCTCAGTGTGAAGTGCCAGGTGGTGTCATCCACCTGCTCGTAGCTGGCCGCCGCGTCGCAGACGATTTTACCACTGGGGTCGGTCTTGACCAGCGTGCTGTAAAGAGAGGCCAAAATGCTGGCGGTGATGGTGGAGTTTCCGTTTCTGGGGTCAAGGCTGGTGATGTCACTGTTGTTGGCCCAGGTTACGGTTTTTGTCTGAACCGTTTCTGAGCCGGAAGAGCTTTCTGAACCGCTGCTGCTGCTGGAGTTGCCGCAGCCGCTAAGCAGTCCGGCGAGCAGTGCGAAGCTCAACGCAAGAGAAAGTGCCTTTTTCATAGTTATTCCTCCTTGTTCCGTTGCAGACCGGCTGGTCTGCTGCGTTCTTCCCCTTTTTCCGTGTTTCACTTTCACAATTTAAATGATTCCTCTGATAATAGGGTTATTATAGTATAAAGTGGGGGTAGCGTCCAACAAAAGAATACCGTGTACCACAATCGATTGGTTGTGGGTTGTATTAAAATTTTAGATTAATCCGTGTGATATCGGGTTTTTTTCTTGTCAAATAAAGGCCAATCTGGTTTAATAACAGATAATCAGGGCAAAAGGACGCCCGATGTTCTTTCTGGAATGGCGGCATATCCATATGCATAGGTGTGCGCTTCCACAGTGAAAAGAAAGGGAGGAAGATTTCTGTGAAATTTTTGATTCTGGGTGCCGGCAACACAGGGAAGGCGTACAGTGCATACCTGCTTTCTAAGGGACAGGAAGTCACGCTGTATGATCGAAGCTTGGATCGACTATCCTCCCTGCGTACGCAGAACTTAAAAGCCAGCGGGGTCGTATCGGGGGAATTCTCTCCTGTCCTGACCAATTGTTTGGACTGTGCAAAAGACAGTGATGTGATTTTGGTCTGCACGGTGGCGGAAGGGCACAGGCCTTTGGCGGTGGCGCTGAAGGGCGCGCTGGCGCCGGGACAATTGGTGCTTGTAACAAACGGCTGCTGGGGAGCGGTTGAGTTTGACCAGGTTCTGGGGGAGGAGGCCGACCGGAAGGGGTGTATATTGGCCGAGACCGGGGGACAGCTGATTTTGTGCAGTTCCCCTGCGCCGGAAGAAGTATATTTGAAGACGGTCAAGCAGACGATGACCCTGTCCTGTGTCCACCCCCAACAGACCGCCGCGGTGTGCGACAGATTAAAGGAGGTGTTTCCGCAATTTGTCCCTGGGGACAGCGTGCTGGATACATCCCTTAATAATTCCAACCCTATGATACACGCTCCGCTGGTATTATTCAATGCTACCCGCCTGGAAAATGGAGAGGATTATTTGCTGTTTGGAACGGGAGTGACGGAAAAGGTCGCCCGGTTTGTGGAGCACATGGACGCAGAGCGGGTGGCGGTGGTCAAGGCCTGCGGTGTCCCACCCAGGACAGAACTGGAAATGCTCAACGCCTTTTGGCCGGAGAAACAGCCCACCTTGCTGGATGTGCTGCACAAGACGCCGGCCTACCAGGTGACAAAGGGGCCCAAAACCCTCAACCACCGGTATCTGAGCGAGGATTTGCCCTATGGGCTGGCTCCGTATCTCATTTTAGCCAGAAGATTTGGCATTGATACCCCTTACATGGAGACGCTGGTCCATATGCTTGGGTTATATATGGGAGTAGATTTTCTGGCGCTGGCACCGGATCTGTCAACGGTAGACTTGGCCCGGTATCTGCCGGATGCGCGGTCTAACTAAGGCTGTGCGGCATAGGAAAAAGGAAAACAGAGATGAATTGGTCGATATTTTTGGGGGAAATATCGGGGAAGAAAGCACGCGCCAAAATCTGCGAAATGCCAGTTACCGCCTGAAGAAACTGCTGGGGCAGGAATTGCTGACGGCAGATCATCGAAAGGTTTCTCTGGGCAAGGAGGTTTCTGTTATAAGGGATACCGATGGCCTGGTAGCGGACGACGGAAATCTTCCAATATTGGAACTGGAAGACACCGTATTTCTCAATGGATAAGCGGGATTTTATAAGACGGGACGCAAAGCGGGCCGGGGTTTTGATAACCCCGGCCCGCTGATTTTTTGCGCACGGCGCGGACTTTGCAGCAAAGGCGGCTGAGTGCGCCTGGGTTGCTGGTTCTCTTTGCTTTTGGGTGAGATGTGAACATGCGGCTTGCCAAAATGGGTGACAGCATAATGCAGAAAGACTTATTTTCGCCCTGAAATATTACTAAAATAATTTGAGGAGAAAAATTATCCGATTAAAAATGTGATTAAAGGGAAAAAAGAGATAAATTTAAAATAAAATGAAACAAAAAAGGACGAAACAACAAAAAATGAAAAAATCTGGAAAAAATATTAGACAAAAAATAGAAACAGATCACTTTTATTTCGTGACGATATTGACAATAAAAACGAATAGAATTATACTTCTGATGTAGAAGCGATAAAAAATATTAGTAATAAATTTCGAAAGAAAACGTGCAGCATGGAAGAAGTTGGGAAACAAATGAGTGGGAGGGTATTATTATGAGCAAGTTTCCGTCCAGGGAAAAGGCCCTTGGAATGTATAAAAAAATGTACGAGATCCGAAAGTATGAGGAGAGCATTTACTACCTGTTTCTGGAAGGGATCATGCCGGGTACCATCCATCAAAGCACCGGGGAAGAGGCCAGTGCGGTGGGGATGCTGTACGACCTGGAGCGTGAGGATTGGATGGCCTCCACCCACCGGCCTGCTGGACATGATATCGCCAAGGGCATAAGCGTCAAGGCCATGATGTGTGAAATGTTTGGAAAGGCGGAGGGCTGCTGCGGCGGGAAGGGCGGTGCCATGCATACCGGCGACATATCGGTAGGCGCCATGGTTGCCAATGCCATTGTCGGAGGAAACCTGCCCATTGCGGCGGGAGCGGCGTTGGCCTTCAAGATGCAAAAGAAGAAGAATGTGGTTGTATGCTTCTTTGGCGATGGAGCCAGCAATGAGGGGTCTTACCATGAGACCATGAATGTGGCCGGGCTGTGGAAGCTGCCGGTTATTTTCGTTTGTGAAAATAACCTGTACTCAGCGACGACTTCCATCCAGCTGACTTGTGCACTGGAAAATGTCGCTGCCGACCGGGCCGCTATTTATGGTATTCCCAGCGAGGTAGTGGATGGAAACGATGTGCTGGCTGTCAATGAGGCCGCGGGCAGAGCTATCCAGCGGGCTCGCGCTGGGGAAGGACCCACGATTTTGGAACTGAAGACATACCGCCATGGTGGCCATTCCCGCAATGATGCGTGCGGCTACCGGCCCAAGGAAGAGGAAGCGGAGTGGTTTGCAAAAGACCCGGTGACCAACTTCAGGAAGCGGATCTTGGAGGAGGGCATCATTGAGGAAGCGGAATTAGAAGCACAAGAGCGTGCCATTGAGCAGGAAATTGAAGATGCCGTGGAATATGCGAAGAACGCACCCTTCCCGGCAAATGAGGACGCACTGGTTCATGTATTTAAGGGGGAGAATGACAGATGGCTGTGATGTCGATTGCGGATGCACTGAAGAGCGCGATTGCGGAAGAGATGCGCAGGGATCCTTCGGTATATTGTATTGGAGAAGATGAAGATATACCGGGCGGCATGGGCGGTGCTTTTACTGTCACAAAGGGGCTGGGGGATGAATTCGGAGCCAATGTCCGTTCTGCGGATGATAAGGGCTTTGGAGGCAAACCGGTTCCGGTGGGGGAAGCGCGTGTGATCAATACGCCCATTTCCGAAATTATGATTGCCGGCGTTTGTGTGGGCTCGGCCATGGCGGGGATGCGTCCGGTGGCGGATCTGCAATATGGCGATTTCCTATTTTGCATGATGGACCAGTTGGTGAACCAAGCGGCCAAAATGCGATATATGTCCAATGGACAGGTCTCGGTTCCTATGGTTATGCGGGCTCCTTGCGGCGCTACGAACCGTGGAGCCCAGCATGCCCAGAGCTTGGAGAGTTATTTTGTACATGTGCCCGGACTTAAGGTGATCTGCCCCTCTACGGCCTATGATGCCAAAGGGATGATGAAGCAGGCGATCCGGGATGACAACCCGGTATTGGTCTTTGAACATAAGCTGCTCTATGGCGGAGCGCGAAAGGAAGCCGGGCAGCTGAGTTCTGCGGGGGAAGTGCCTGATGGGGATTATACCGTTCCCTTTGGGAAAGCTGCGATCCGTCGGGAAGGAAAGGATATCACCATTGTAGCCAACTTGCTGATGTGGTACCGGGCGATGGAGGCGGCCGAGGTTCTGGAAAAAGAGGGGATCAGTTGTGAAATTATTGACCCCAGAAGTTTGGTCCCCTTTGACTATGATACGGTGCTGACTTCTCTGGAAAAGACCGGAAAACTTATGATTGTTCATGAGGACCACTATAATTGCGGCTGGGGTGCGCAGTTGGGATCGTATGTGGCGGAACATGCCATTACACTATTGGATGCGCCCATTGAACGGCTGGGAGCTGCAGATACCCCCATTCCCTTCTCTCCGCCCCTGGAACAGTTTGTCATTCCCTCCGTCCAGCGGCTCATTGAGCGGGCCCGCAAATTGGCGAAATTATAAATAGGGGGGGAATTGACTATGATTCAGCGGATCAAAATGCCGGCTGCCGGGCAGACCACCGATGAGGCCCGGATTACCAGCATAAAAGTGAAGACTGGGGACTCGGTCAAACGAGGCGATGTTTTGATAGAAGCTGAGACAGATAAAGCGATTTTGCCCGTGGAGAGTTATGCTGCAGGTGTGATCCTGGACGTACTGGTGGAAGAAGGCGATGACGTACGCTCGGGCGATGTGCTGGTTGTGGTTGGCTCTGAGGCGGATCGGGGGGCCTATGTACGAGACGGTGGTCCTGCGGTAAAAAAAGATGCTGCCGCCGCTGACCCTGTGGCAAAGACTGAGGGGGCGCAGTGCTCTTCCCAGGCGGAACAGACCGCTCGCGCGATCAAGATGCCGGCGGCCGGACAGACCACCGATGCCGCGCGGGTGACCGATGTGCGGGTAAAGGTAGGCGACCGAATCAAACGGGGCGACCTGCTGCTGGAAGTGGAAACGGACAAAGCGGTGCTTCCGGTGGAAAGTTATTTGGCAGGAGTGGTACAAGAGATCAAGGTTAAGGCGGGCGATGACGTGCGCTCGGGCGATGTGCTGGTGCTGGTCGATACGGGAGAAAGCCGTGCTGCTGCCGGGCCAGCTCCCCTGGAACGTGCGGCGGCCGCGGAGACCGCTGCAGCTGCCGGTCAAGAGCCGGACGAGGAAGAGTATGTACCGATCCTGCGAAATGGCACAGCCCCCTGCGAAACCAGGCACAAATGGCCTGCTATGCCAAATGCCAAGATGCTGGCCCGAGAGCTGGGAGTGAATTTGGCGGAAATCACTCCGGCTAACGGGAAAATCATTACCCGGCGGGATGTACGTGCTGCTGAAGCGAAGGGTGCTGTCCCGGCTTCTGCCCCTGAGACTGTGCGGCAGGACCGGATACCTGAGGCTGAATATGAAGTTCTGGACATGACGAAGGTTCGGGAAGTGATTGGACGGCGGATGCTGGAATCCACGCAGAATATTCCCGCCTGGCAGTGTACAGTTGAGATCAATATGGAGGCCTGCATGGCCCTGAAAAAGGATTACCAGGAAAAACGGGGCATTAAGGTATCCTACAACGACATCATGGCCAAAGCGATTGCGGCAGCGGCCCAAAAATTCCGCCTGGTCAGAGCCCGCTATGAGCAGGGCGAGATCCGGATTTATCGGCATACCAATATCGGACTTGCTGTAGGCCTGGAGGATGCGCTGCTGGTGCCGGTGGTCAAGGGAATTGACACGATGGGGCTGGAACAGATCGCACAGCAGTATCATCAAATGGTTGAGAAAGCCCGAGGCGGCCGGTTGGCTCCCGGCGATATGGGGTGCGGAAGCGTGACCATTTCCAATTTGGGAATGTTCGATGTGGAGCGGTTTACGGCAATCGTAAATCCCCCGGAGAGCTGCATTTTGGCGGTAGGCAGTATCCTGGTGCGGCCGGTATGGGATGGAGAGAAGTTTGTACCGGTTCATACGATGATCGTGACCGGGTCCTTTGATCATCGCATGATCGATGGCGCCTATGGGGCGAAGTTCCTGAGGGAGCTCAAGCTGCTGATGGAAAATCCGGTGCTCATGTTGGGCTGAGGAGGACATGCTGTGGAAACATATGACGTTTTGGTAGTGGGCGGTGGCCCAGGGGGGTATTCTCTGGCGATTGCCGCGGCCAAAAATGGGCTCAAGGTGGCTTTGTTTGAAAAGGAACATCTGGGGGGCGTTTGCCTGAATGAAGG
The DNA here is from genome assembly GCF_052117285.1 of Lawsonibacter sp. LCP25S3_E2. Lineage (NCBI taxonomy): Bacteria > Bacillati > Bacillota > Clostridia > Eubacteriales > Oscillospiraceae > Lawsonibacter > Lawsonibacter sp. LCP25S3_E2. The sequence goes on along the minus strand of NZ_JBQKJL010000010.1, from coordinate 54,780 downwards.
ATGCATTCCCACAAAGTATCTGGTGGACAAAGCGGTGGCCTTGGAAAAGGTCCGGTCGTTGACGGAACGAGAAATTTTCCGGGATCCAGGTCTTTTTAGCTTCCAGAAGATCCAGAACGGAAAAGCACAAGTAGTACAAAAGCTTGTGGGCGGCGTGCAGTTTCTTCTGAAAAAGCATGGAGTTTCCATTGTGACGGGGGAGGCGGTTTTGGGAGAAAACCGGACGGTTCGCTGTAACGGGCAGGTTTATCAGGGAAAAAATGTGGTAATAGCCACTGGGTCAGTTCCGGCGACCATCCCCTTTCCGGGCCATGAATGGACCATTGGCAGCAGAGAGGTGCTTAGTTTTAAGCAGCTTCCCCGCCGGATGGTGATTGTGGGCGGCGGAGTGATCGGACTGGAGATTGCCTGCACATTTGCCATGTATGGCACGGAAGTGACTGTTATTGAAATGCTGCCGGCTCTGCTGCCCCGAGAGCAAACGGAGGCAGTCGCGCTGGTGGCGGCTGCGCTGCAAAAAGCGGGCGTCCGCATCATAACGGGGGGCAAGGTGCTTCAGGTGGAAAAAAGGGGCACTGCGTTTCGAGTCGTCTATGAACGGGATGGAAGCCGCGGCGATGTGGAAGCAGACCAAGTCCTGATGGCGGTGGGACGAAAAGCCAATCTGAGCGGAATCGATGCACAGGCAATTGGGCTGAAGCTTGATGAAAAGAATTATATTCAGGTGGATAAAGCCCAACGTACCAATTTGGAAGGCGTCTATGCCATTGGCGATGTGACGGGTGGCATCCAGCTGGCGCATGTGGCTTATGCGGAGGGAGAGACCGCTCTGACTCACATTTTGACCGGAAAACTGCCGGAACAGTTGCCTTCTGTTCCCAGCTGTATCTATACCATTCCTTGCTTTGCTTCGGTGGGGTTAAACACCGTGGAAGCGGAGCGGCAGGGGTTTGAACCGGTGCTGGGGACGTTTGATTATTCCGCAAACGGAATGGCGCTGGCGGAGGGAGCCTCCGGCAAGGTGTTTGTGGTGATGGACAAGGCAACCAAACAAACGCTGGGCGTGACAATTGTGGGGGAAAATGCTTCTGAGCTAATTGCGTTTGGCGCGCTGGCGGTGGATCAGAGGCTGACTGTGGAGCAGTGGCGGCAAATGATCGTGGCTCACCCGTCTTTGGCGGAGATGGTGCGGGAGGCTGCGCTGGATGCCTTTGGCGCTGCCGTGCATAAAGGCTGAATGCCAGACGGCAGCTTGCGCGGACCCCATTCGTTTGAGAAAGGAGAGTGTTACATGGACCATCTGTTGATGAGAGACAAGGTGGCTGTCGTGACCGGTTCTGGACGAGGGATCGGTGAGGCGGTTGCCCGTCGGCTTGCGGAGTTTGGAGCTAAGGTGATTGTCACGGATATTGATATGGAAGCGGTCCGGAAGGTGGTAGAGGACATCAAAGCCCAGGGCGGGGAAGCCAGAGGGTACCGGTTTAATGTGGCCGATTTTGACCACATCAAAGAAACGGTGGCGGAGATCTGCGGATTGTTTGGCCGGATTGACGTGTGGGTCAACAATGCGGGGATCACAGGCTCCACTCCCATTGAGGAAATTGTACCGGAGGGCTGGGACAAAATTATGAACATTGACTTGAAGGCGATGTTTTTTTGTACCCAGGCCGTGTTTGGAATTATGAAAGAACAAAACTATGGAAAGCTGGTACATATGTCCTCGCTGGCTGCGCTGCGGGGAGGCCGGAGCTCGGATGCCTCCTATGCTGCAGCAAAGGCGGGAATTTTAAATCTGAGCAAATGCTTCGCGCTTCACGGTGCGGCTTATCATATCACGTCGAATGCGGTATGCCCTGGTAATATTTTGACCCCCATGGGAGAGAGCCTGTCCTGGTCCCACAAGGATCCCAAAACCTACATTCCTCTGGGGCGCTATGGGACAGCAGAAGACATTGCCAACGCGGTGCTGTTCTATGCCAGCGATCTGTCGGATTATGTCACGGGAGATGCCATGAATGTAAACGGCGGACTTTACATGTAAAGTTTTGTTAAATTAGTAATATACAAAAAATTTTACAAGGACTTTATTATATAATTTGCACGAAAACCTTGACTAATCCGACGGTATTGTGTAAAATACGAGGTACATTAGTGAAATAAAACGAAAAAATATTAGTAATATTTAAAGACGGAGGGGGGAGCGCTTCCATGGCGAAGATTTATTTGATCCGGCATTGTGAATCGGAAGGAAACGCGTGCCGCCGTACGCAGGCCCAGACAGATGCGCTGGTTACCACAAAAGGTTATTTGCAAAGCGAAGCGCTCCGCCGCCGCTTTCAGGGGATTGCCATTGATGGGCTTTATTCCAGCGATGCCTATCGTTCGATCCTGACCTTGGAACCCATTGCGAAAGAAAGAGGGCTGCCCATTCGGGTCCGGATTCATTTGAGAGAGATTACCACTGGAGTGTGGGAGGATATGGCCTGGGGCAATATTGCACAGGAATATCCTCAGGCCAGCCGGGATTGGGAGGAACACCCGTGGGCCCACACAACGCCTGGAGCCAGCACGTTTCAGCAAGCTGCGGACCGGCTGGTCTTTGGCCTGCGGCGTATTGCCAGGGAGGTGGGGGAAGGAACCGCCCTGTGCGTGTCCCATTCCTGCACGATCAAAGCGGGGCTGTGCTCCATATTGGGACGGCCTTTGTCCGATGTGAAGGTGGTGGGGCACGGAGATAATACCTCGGTGAGCCTGATCCATGTGGACGAAGACGGACGATTTTCGGTGGAGTACATGAACGATTGTTCCCACCTTCCGCCGGAACTGTGCCGGGCCTGGAGCGGTGTGGCTGGGGACGACGTGAATATGGCGGTGGATCCCGTAGATCTTTCGCAAGAAACGCAGTGCCTGCTTGACCTGGCCCGGAGCTGGGCAAGCCAATCAAACGCTTCTGGTGCTGTGTTTGACGAAAAGACCTGGTTGGCTGAGGCGGAGGAATTGATCAAAAGCAATCCGGAATATCTGGCGCTCTGCCGCTTGAAGGGGAAGCCTGTGGGGTTTGTCTGGATGGAGAAGGAAGCGGAGATGCCCTGTGATTGCGGCCATATTCGGACGATGTTTGTGCTCCCGGAATTGCAGAACAGAGGCTATACCGAGCAGCTGTTTGGCTATGCTGCCCACGTGTTCCGGTACCAGGGGAAACGCCGGTTGACGATCCAGATTCCCCGGACGGCGGAGGAGCAGCGCGTGATGGAGCGTTTTACCTTTGTCCCCATGAGGGGCTTCCAGGACCGAATGGTGTTGGAATTGTTTTCGCCTCCGTGTCCTTACCCCATCCTGGCTTGAGGATGGAGCGTTTGTCCGTGGAAACTAGTTGCTCAAAGAGGAGGGGTAAGACTTGTTGAAGAGATACCAGCTGAAGTCGGGGGAGGAAAGAAGGCTGAAGCGGGTCAAACCGCTGCCTTATTTGCTGATCTTTCCGGCGATGGCCCTGTTTACCTTGTTTACATTTTACCCGTTTATTAAGACCATCGTGCTGTCCTTTGCACTGACCAATAAACAGGGTAACTTTACACAGTGGGTGGGACTTGGGAATTGGACGAGAGTGCTGACCAAAGATTCTTTTTGGGATGTAGTAGTGGTTACGCTGAAAATGGCAGCCATCAATTTGGTGTTTACCTTCTGCATCGCAATGATCTTTGCACTTATGGCGACCAAACGCGTGCGGTTTTCCAAGGTATATCAGACCATGTATGCCTTGCCGATGGCCATAGCGTCTTCTCCCGCTGCCGCGATCTTTTTGTTTATTTATCGGCAGAAAAATGGCCTGCTGAACAATCTGCTGGGTGGTCCGGAGATTGCTTGGACAAATGAGATGCCTTATGCGGTGTGGTCGGTGTGTGCCATGACGATCTGGATGCACATTGGCGTCAGTTTCATCTTTTTGCTGGTGGGATTCCGGAATGTCCCGGAAGATCTGCTGGAGAGTGCCCTGCTGGATGGCGCGGGCCCCTTCCGGCGGATCAAGGATATTATCATCCCGATGGCCTCACCGCAGATATTCTTTGTACTGTTTCTGAATATTGGAAGCTCCTTCAAAAGCTTTGCTCAGATCCGGCTGCTGACGCAGGGCGGTCCGGCCAATCAGACGAAAACGCTGATTTACTACATTTATGAAAATGCAATTATCAATGGGCGGTTTGAAACAGCATGTGTCCAGGCACTGTTCTTGTTCGGGATGATTTTCTTCTTTACAAGAATTCAGTTTGCCCTGGAGAAAAAGGTGGTGCATTATCAGTGATGACGCTTCATCAAAAGAAGAGAGCAAAAGAGATCGCCATTTTTTTCGTTAAGACCATCGTTGGTGTGCTGTTTATATCTCCGCTGATCATTGGAGTGTGCTTTTCGCTCCAGACGGACCAGGAGCTGATGACCTATCCCTTAAAATTGATTACCACCAACCCCACCTTTGAAAGCTATCTCCAAGTGTTTCGGGAAATACCGATCCTGCATTATTTGAAAAATTCCGCTGTGGTTTGCCTGGTTTGCATTTTTGCACAGATCATTATCTCCTGCCTGGCGGCCTATGGATTTGTATTTTTTAAATTTCCTGGGAAAAACTTGCTGTTTACGCTGATTTTGATCACAACCATGATCCCGGGCGAAGTCGTAGTGATCACCAATTACGTGACCATCCAGAATATGAAGCTGGTTGATACCTACCTGGGACTGGTGCTGCCGTCTTTGATTTCTGGTACTGCGATCTTTTTGATGCGGCAATATTTTATGACGCTTCCCAAGGATTACAAGGAAGCGGCAGTGCTGGATGGCTGTGGTGATATGGGGTTTCTGTTCCGGATCGCAGTGCCTTTGTCGATTCCCACGATTTTTTCTCTGGCGATCTATCTGTTCGTGCAGATCTATAATCAATACTTCTGGCCGATGCTGGTAACCAGTGAAGATGAAATGCGGACCATTCAGATTGGGATTTCTTATCTGGTCACGGCAGATGTAGTAAATTATGGCCACATTTTGGCGGGCGCCGTGATTGCCATTGTACCCAGTGTGTTGATTTATATTTTCGGACAGGATTATATCATCAAAGGCATGACATCCGGTGGCCTGAAGGGCTAAGAAATTTGAAAGAGGTGAAGGGAAGGAAATTGCGGGTAGAATGAAAGCTGAGGCAAAATGCGCCCTGGCCGATGGATTGGCTGTGGCGCGGACGTGACAGGCAAGCTGTGGGATGCGTAGTTTATTTCTTGCATCTGGTGGAAGAAGAGGGAGGGTGAGAAGGAAGACTGCCGATAGAGAAGCCGCGGATGTGCGGCTTGAAACGGAGGAAGCCGTGTGGCAAGAATTTACCTGGTGAGGCATTGCGAGTCAGAGGGAAACGCTTGCAGGCGGACGCAAGGTCTTGTGGAAGCGCTGGTGACCGTAAGAGGCTATGAACAAAGCGAAATGCTGCGGCGCAGATTTCGGGACGTACCTCTTGATGCGGTGTATTCCAGCGATGCGTTTCGGGCGCTGAAGACAGCGGAGCCCATTGCATGCGACCATGGCCTGACGGTTCGAGTCAGCATCTTGCTGAGAGAAATTACAACGGGGATCTGGGAAGATATGGCCTGGGGTAACATTGCTCAGGATTATCCGGAACAGTATCGCCGCTGGAGGGAGACACCGTGGGATCTGGATACGCCGGGAGCAAGCAGCTTTGCGGATACGGGACGCAGGCTTATTGAAGGGTTAAAACGAATTGCGGATGACGTGGGTGAAAAGGCAACTGCCTTGGTCGTGTCCCATTCCTCTGCGATTCGGGCCGCCCAATGCCTGCTCTTGGGCAGACCCATCCAGCAGATGAGAAGTCTGAAGCTGGGGGAGAATACATCGGTCAGTCTGTTGGAGATTGGGACAGACGGAGAGGTGCACATCCTCTTTCTAAATGATTTCTCGCATTTGCCGGAGCGATTGCATAATACCTGGATGGGGCGGCGGGCCGAGGATTTGAATATGGCGATCTATCCGGTACGGCTCTCTGATCAAGGAGAAGTGCTTGCAGAGCTGGAAGAAATGGATTCTTTGCAGAGAGGGGTCCCTTTTTGCCGGGAAACGTTTTTCCGGGAAATGGAAGCACTGCTTGAGAAGTGGCCCAAAGCTGCGGCCATAGGATTCCTGCACGGAAAGCCCTGTGGGTTTGTCCGGCTGGGACAAGCGGAGGAACTGCCGGCGCAGATTGCGCTTGTGAGCCGGATCTTTGTGCTGCCGCAGCTTCAGGGCGCTGGTTATGGAGAGCAGCTGTTTGGCCATATAGTACATGATCTGCGGTATACAAGAGCCGTTACTGCGGTTGCCATGGAAAAGAATTGCTCTGATGAGGAACGCCTGGTGTCTGAGCGGTTTGTGTTTCATGATCTGAACGGACAGCCGGAATATCGTGTCTCCAAACTTTTTTGCAGCCCATGTCCTTACCCGGTCTTAGCTTAAGGATCGGGTGAGGAAGGATAAACAGAACCACGCAACCATAAATTTTCCACTCAAAACAACAACTTTTTAGGAAGGAAGGGCGACTGTATGAAAAAGATGATTGCCGCTGCGTTGTCACTTGCGTTGCTGCTGGGTCTCGTTGGATGCGGAGGATCGAGCGAATCTGGAAGTGCTACGAGTTCTGCCTCCTCAAGTCAGGCACAGTCGAATCAGCAGGAGGAAAAACCGGATGGTGTGGTAGAGGTAGTCTGGTGGACCAACTACGGAAAGGCCAATGTGGAATATCTGCAAAGAACGATTGATGCGTTTAATGCCAGCCAGTCGGACTATAAGGTGTCGATCATTTACCAGGGGAATGAGAGCGAGCTGAATGCAAAGATCCAGTCCACGGCGCCTGCAGATTTGCCCTCTTTGTTTAACCTGGCCGTCCAGCGGGTAGGCGTTGCCGCAGATGCGGAATATTGCATTCCCATCCAGGAGTTTATTGACAAGGATGAGGAAGGCTGGCCCGAGCTGGAAGATACCTATGGATCCCTGAAAGCTGCATACAGCGATGGTGATGGAAACCTGATTGGCTATCCCAACGGGTACAGCTATGGCGGAGTTTATTACAATGCCACTATGATGAAGGAAGCGGGGATCGATCCTGCGGACATTAAGAGCCTGGAAGATGTCTACGCAGTCAGCGAGAAGCTGATTAGCGAGGGACGGACCACCTACGGCATCGGCTTCCATCCCAGCGGCTTCTATTTCAACGCTGTGGTGGGACGCGAGGGTGTCCAGCTCTATGACAATGATAATGGATATTCCGGGCGGATCACCCAGTGCCTGTATTCAGAGGATCAAACAGCACATGATACCGTGGCGTCTATGCTGAATTTCTATCAGGAGCTGTATGCCAATAAGATGGCCATCCCCTATGGTTCTGATTATCAGGCGGAGATCATTCCTCAGTTTGCTTCTGGCGACTGCGCCATGTTCATGGGCGTGGTGTCTATGACCACAAAGATTCTCACTGCGGTAGATGGACAGTTTGAAGTTGGCATTATGCCTCTTCCCTCTGTGACTGCTGAGGGCAAGCGCACTGGTGAGCCTGCGGGCGGCACGGGTATTTTCATTGGAAACAATGGCGATAAGTGGAAAATGCAGGGAGCCTATGAATTTATAAAGTTCATGAGCAAGGGCGAGTATTCTGCTGACTTTGCCTATTCCACTGGATATTTGGCCCCCAACAGCGACGCGTTCGAGGATGCGGGATACCAGAAGTATATGGAAGAGACGTTCCCGGCGGTTTCTGCCGTGTATGACAGCTTGGCGGTTTCCGATGACTCTGCCAGAAACCCGTTTATTGGCGTTGCCAACGAGATGGAGGCGGCGAATAAGCTTGCGATCGAGACCGTGGCCAGCGATCCCAACGCAGATGTGGAGGAAGCGCTGAAAACGGCTGAAGAAGCCATTCAGGAAGCGATTGATCTATATAATATTTCCAACCCGTAATCCGAGAGGGAAAAGAAGATTTGATTGCTTCCAGTTGAGGGCAGGGCTTAGCCCTGCCCTCAATTCTTAGATGGGAAGGAGGCTCCTGATGTGAAAAGAATCGGATTGGCTGCTCTGCTTTTGGCTGGGTCCCTTCTGGTGTCCTGCGGGGATGTGGGCCAGGAGGAAGAACATGCGGCATCTGCCCCGGAAACGGCGTCTTCTCTGCGGGAAGAAGTAAATCCGGATCATGCGGAGGAGGCTGACTACTACGATTTGGTGTTTGACACACAACAGGATGAGGGAAAGCTTACGGCCCGGTATCTTTACCTTCGGGCGGTTTTTGATGAGGGCGAGGATGCGGTTACCACGGGGGATAGTGCGGTATATACCGCTCCGGATGGCGCTTTGATGTTGGTGGATTGCGGAAATGTCTATGGCGGACAGGAAGTGACCGATCAGCTGAAAGCCATGGGAGTGGAGAAGATTGATGTTCTTGTGCTGTCCCATCCTCATGCGGACCATGTAGGGGGCTTTGCCACGGTGGCGGAAAATTTCCCCATTGGCCAGGTCTATCTGAATGGTCATGACTATGACAGTGCCACTTATCAGAACGTAAAAGAAACGATAGAGGAGCTTGAGATCCCGTGCCAGACGCTTGCGGAAGGCGACTGCTTTTCGCTGGGGCAGGAAGTGGAGGTTCGGGTATATGGCCCGGCACCGGGGGATACCGAACAGGTGGCGGGAGGATATCTGGATGCCAATGATGCCTCCATTGCAATGCGCCTGACCTATGGAGCGTCCAGCTTTTGGACCAGCGGGGACTTGTACGTTCCGGGGGAACAGGCTTTGGTGGAAAAATACGGCACTGACATTGCCAGTGATGTGGTAAAAATAAATCATCACGGAAAAGATACTTCCAATTGCAAGGATTATGTCCAGACGATGTCTCCTAAAATTGCGGTAGGAATGTTTGACAGCGTGGGCAGCCGTACAGTGGCAATGCGGTATGTGGCGCAGGGAGCTGAAGTGTTTTATAATTGTGCCGATGGGGCGATTCGGGTGTCCACGACAGGAGACGGCACATATGATGTCCAAACCCAAAAAATTCGGGAGGTTACGGTGCTTCCGGAAGGGCCTGCGTTGGGGCATGTTGTAGTCTCCTAAAGACAGAGCAAAGAAAAGGAGAACCATTATGGAGCAGACGATTGCACGGCTGAAAAGGCTCTTTCTGGAAGAATGGAAGACCCTGCTGATGGTCAATGTTTTGTTTACAATAGCTTCTCTGCCGATTATTACCGTGGGGCCGGCCTTGCTGGCTATGAACGGAGTGCTGACCAGAGTGGCGGATGATCGAAGCGGTTGTGCGTGCTGGGCGGAATTCTGGAATGTATTCAAAGCCAAGTTTTGGCGGGGGATTCAGCTGGAGGTCATCGGGGGAGCTTATCTGTTCACTGTGCTGTGGAGCGGGGCTGTAGCGCAGCGGCTGGATACGGCGGGACAGACGGCAATGTGGCTGTGCTTGAGCCTCTCGGTCTTTTTGGCTGCCATGGTCAGTGTTTACCTGGTTCCTTTGCTGGCGGACAGTGACCTTCCGTTCTTTCGATGCCTTTGGAACGGGGTGCTGCTCTCTTTTGTTCGGCTGCCCAGAACATTGCTGGCGATGGCTGCAGTGTATGGTCTGCTTTATTTGTTTGTTTTGCTGTATCCTGTTTCTGTACTGCCTTATGCGATGCTGGTGCTGGCGGTGGCGGCTGCAATATCCACGGCGGTGGTGTGGCCGGCCGTCAATGAATTGATTTTTAAGACGCTGTGAGACGTTTGACCGATACGGGAAAGGAGCGCATTGTGGAAGGACCGTATATTTTGGCCATTGACCAGAGCACACAGGGGACCAAAGCGGTTTTGCTGGATAAATGGGGACAGCTTGTGATCCGAAGAGATCTGCCGCATAAACAGCTTATTGGCTCTGAGGGGTGGGTCGGACATGACGCGGAGGAAATTGGCAGCAATGTGATCCGAGTCTCACAAACTGTGGTGCGGGACAGTGGGATTGATACCAAGGAATTGGCTGGCGTTGCGGTTACCAACCAGCGGGAAAGTGTGGCTTTCTGGAATCGAAAAACGGGCAAGCCCATTTGTGAGTCCATTGTATGGCAGTGCAACCGTGCTGCCCAGCTGTGCCGCCGTATTGGAGAGCAGGGACATAATCCGGAGATCCGAATGCGGACGGGGCTGGTGCCCTCGCCATTTTTCTCAGCGGGTAAAATTGCCTGGGTGTTGGAACATGTGGAAGGGGCCAGAGAACAGGCGGAGAGAGGGGAACTGTGTGCCGGGACCATGGACAGCTGGACCATCTGGCAGCTGACAGGAGGAAAGGTGCACAAAACGGACTGCAGCAATGCATCCCGTACCCAACTGTTTAACATCCGCAGTATGCAGTGGGACCCGGAGCTGTGCCGCATTTTCCACGTGCCCTTGTCGATGCTGCCTGAAGTCTGTGATTCGGATGACGGGTATGGGGAAACGGACTTGGGGGGACTTTTGGACAACCCGGTACCCATTCGTGGCGTGATTGGGGACTCCCATGCGGCTTTGTTTGCACATGGCTGTTTGAAACGTGGAGATTGTATGGCGGGGCATGGTACGGGCACCTGCGTTATGATGAACGTAGGGGATACACTTCTTTGGTCCCAAAATGGCCTGAATACCACTGTGGCCTGGAGGATAGACGGCAAAACCGTTTATGCGCTGGAGGGCGTCGTCAATTATGCGGGGGCGGTGACCACGTGGTTGAAGGATGGACTGGGATTGGTGTCTACGCCGGAAGAGACGGAGGAGCTGTCCAATCGGGCAAATCCGGAAGATAAAACGTACTTGATCCCGGCTTTTACGGGGATTGGAGCGCCGTATTGGGATGACAAGGCTGCTGCTTGCTTTGTGGGAATGAGCCGCTTGACGGGCCGGGCGGAATTGGTCCGGGCTGGGATCGAGAGCATAGGCTATCAGGTGGCGGATATCGTTCGGGCTATGGAGCGGGACGCTGGAGGAAGAGCAAAAGAGATACGTATGGCCGGCGGCCCTACGAAGAATCGGTATCTTGTGCAGTTCCAAAGCGATATTATGAATCTGCCGGTGGTTTTGGGCCGGTATGAGGAACTGGTGGCCGTGGGCGCGGGGCAGCTTGCGGGCGTGTCCATGGGGTTGTATGATTGGAACGAGCTGGAAAGCCGCAGAGAAACCCAGCGGTTTTTGCCTAGAATGAATGAGAGCGAGCGAAATGCTCGGCTTGCAGGCTGGTCGGAAGCGGTGGCGAAGGCTTTGGGACGCTGACAGGATATGTTTGGTGAATTTATACACGGGGAGATAGCGGTATGAAAAAGCGTATTTTGGTCTATTCTGTGGACGCTATGGTTTGTGAAGATGTGGAGGCCTTGCGGAAAATGCCGAACTTCCAGAAATATTTGGCTGGAGGCTGCGAGGTGACGGGCGGGATGCGTACGGTATATCCGTCGGTGACGTATCCGGCCCATGTGTCGATGATGACGGGCTGCTATGCGGGAAAACATGGGATCACCAGTAATTTTTCCTTTACCACGACCAACAAGGACGACAAGTGGCTGTGGTTCAGTCAGCCGATTCAGGTGGAAGATATTTTTTCTGCGGCAAAAAAGGCGGGGTATACCACTGGGGCGATCTCATGGCCGGTGACGGCAGGAAATGAAAATGTGGATTGGCTGATGGCGGAATACTGGATGCCCAATCCGGGTGACACATTGCGCAGTAGTTTCGCAGATGCCGGTTCCAGCCCTGAAATGCTGGACATTATTGAAGCCAATGCCCGATATTTGCCGAAAGGCTATGAAAAGGGCGGGAAAAAGAACTTCATGCAGTGGCCTGTTGTGGATGATTTTATTATTCATGTGGCTGCGGATGTGATTCGGGAGCACGCGCCTCAGGTTATGTTTGTACACACGGGGACCTTTGATTCTTACCGGCATGCACACGGCGTGTTTAGCTCTTATTTGGATGAGGCCAGGGCGAATTTGGACCGCTATATTGGAGAGCTGATGGACGCATGCCGGGCTGCGGGCGTGGAGCAGGAGACCAATTTCGTTTTGGTCAGTGACCATGGACAGCGGGATATTTGCCGTGCGATCAATTTGAATGTGCTGCTGGCAGACCATGGCCTGATTCGTGTGGATGAGGATGGGAAGGTAATAGACTGGCAGGCCTATTGTTTTTCCAATGCCATGTCTTCCAATGTCTATCTGAAACATCCAGAGGATGCGGCACTGAAGGAAAGAGTCTATGGCCTTCTCAATGAACTCCGGGAAGAAGGTGTGTATGGGATTGGCCGTGTATTCACGGCTGAGGAGGCCTGGGAGGAAGAGCATCTCAGAGGTGAATTTAGCTTTGTGATTGAAAGCGATGGTTACACGTCCTTTGGAGACCGGGCGGTGCGGCCTTTGGTTCAGAATTTTGACGTAAGCGATTACCGCTTTGGCAGAGCCACCCATGGATATCTTCCGGATTTGGGGGCTCAGCCTGTTTTTGTAGCCAAGGGGCCGGATTTTCAGGAGAATAAGGTGTTGGACCGGGGATTGGTAGTGGATGAAGCTCCCACCTACGCGAAGATGTTGGGGATCCAGCTGCCCCAAGCCGACGGAAAGCCGATGGATGCTTTTTTGAAGTAAAAAATATATAACATAAAAGGGGAAAATGAGGGGAAAACGGCAAAAACTGACACACAATCTGTACAGCGGTCTGATTACATGGTATAATTGATTCGATATTTAACGGCGGTTTTCAGCGCGCCTTCCGAAAAAGGACATTACGATAAGTTGAACAGGGTGTGGAAGGATGAAAAAAGTAACGGTTACCATGCACGATGTAGCGCGTTTGGCTGGCGTTTCTCAGACTACGGTTTCCTTGATTTTGAACCAGAGTGGGAACACTACTTTTTCACAGGAGACAATGAACCGGGTTTATGCGGCGGCTGCCCAATTGAACTATAAAGTAAAGCGGGCGGGGGGCCAAGAGCCGCGGTCGAAGGCAATCATGGTCCTGATGGCTAACGTGACAAACCCCTATTATACTGCCATGCTGAGCAGCATTGAGGATGTGTGCTATGGACGAGGGTGCCAGGTGATCTCCTGCTGTACCTATCACAATGCCGAAGCGGAAAAGATGTATCTGGAAATGGCGATCAGCAACAATTATCCGGGGGTCATCCTTCTGTCGCCTCCAGATGATCCTAAGACATTCGCAGAGGTATCGTCCAAAATTCCGATGGTGACAATTTGCGACAGAACCTCCGATCTGGCAACGGATATTGTGGAGCTGAATAACCGCTTGGCGGGGCAGATGGCGGCGGAATACCTGCATAAACTGGGACACCAGCGGATTGCAGTACTGACAAGCTCTTTGGAGCGGAATACGGCCCGGACAGAGCGGCTGAATGGCCTTCGGAGCTATTTTTCTCAGCACCTGCCGGAAAATGATTTGGTGCTGTGCATTGAAAGCAATTCGGAAGCGGATAAGCTGGCAGAACGGCTCAACGACTATCATGCTGGTTACCTTTTGGCACGAAATGAGAAGCTCCGCGACCAAGAGGTCACGGCGGTCGTGTGCATCAATGACATGCTTGCCTATGGCGTGATGGACTCCCTGCGGGAACAGGGGATCTCGGTGCCGGAGGATGTGTCGGTTCTGGGGTTTGACAACCTGTTCTATTCCCGGCTTTCGGGCGTTTCCCTGACCACTGTGGATCAGCATACGGAGCTTTTGGCCAGGAGTGCAGTGGAAGTGCTGTTCCAAAAGATTAAGCCGCCCCAGGGGAGTGAACTGATCTCTGGGGTGATGCCGCGGTATAAGGTGGAATGCCATCCTCAGCTGGTGGTTCGAGGAAGTACGGGAAATCCGCCGGAAAAAAACCGGTCGGTATGGAAATAAGAAAGTAATACCCCGGCATCTGTTTCGTGGTGAAACGGATGCCGGGGTAAATGCTGTGTTGAGGTTATAATGACCCGGTCACGTGCGCCACCCGCTGAAGATCGTGGTGGATGACCGCTGTGGTGGCGCGGCCATTGGGGGCGTATTCCAAAATTAGATGGGCGTCTGGGGTATATTGTGCGATGGTTTGGAGGATTTCATCGATTTGGCTGGCGGAATACACCCCGTCTGGATCATATAGGGGGTAGTGGCTGTCGTGGATGCCGTCGTTGTTGTTCAAGTGATAGCCTTTTATGCGGGACCCCATCCTTCGGATTAAGCCAGGGATGTCCCAGTGGTTCAGAATGGCGTGGCCGGTGTCGATTAGGCAGCCTACCTCTTGGGGAAGATGGTCAAACAAGTCCAGGAACTGTTCTTGATCAAATAGAACGTTGTCCTTTTTGGGGTAGCCCACGTTTTCCACGGTGACGTTGATGTTTTGCTCCCGCATTCTGCCGGTCCAGTCCAACAATACCTCCAGGCAACGGGCGCGCCAGTAGGCGTGCTGGTCAGCGGGAAAGCTGCCTTCGTGGGTATGCATGACCATGGAAGAGGCGCCGAACTGGTGGTAGAGACGGCAGGCTTTTGTGTATTCCTGCTCCATCAAGGCCTCTTCGGCGCTGCCTGGGGCGGTGCATTCTTCCACGAAGGGCGCGTGGAGAGTGATGGGCAGGTGAGAAAAAACCGGGATCTGCTGAAGCAGTTCCTGGTCAAAGTTTGGGGTGGTCCAACTGGTGGCAAATTCTACCCCGACCGGAAAGTCTGTGAAGGTACGAATGCACTGTTCCAATTGAGCGTAATCGTGAAATCCTACGCAAAATGTAGACAGATATAGATTTTTCATTTCTGTGCACCTGACCCTTTTGCCCTTTCGTTTTATTATAAATTTATTACTTGTAAAATTGCATAATATAAAGAATATTTTGCGATATTTAAATTTTATTATTTAAAATATAAAATGTCAAGCTTATATTGCAGTTATATTTATTACTAATTATTGAAAAGAGAGGGGGAGGTATGATATACTTTTGAAAACGCTGAAAGGGGGCTGAGACTGTGAAAATGATTTGTTTGGGGGACAGTTTGACCTTTGGCGCGGGGGTAGAGAGCGCCAGGTGCTGGTCAACTCTGTTCCGGCAAGAGAGCGGTTGGACAGTGGTGAACCGGGGGATCAGTGGGGACACCACAGGCGGAATGCTGGCGCGATTGCGCCGGGACGTTTTGGAAGCGGTACATGAGGAGTGGGGGGCGGGCGGATCGTGTACTGTTTTGGTGATGGGCGGCAGCAATGACATATTTTTTTCGGGGACAGATTCCCTAGCCAGAGCAAACATGGCTGCGATTTGTTATCAACTGAAGGCGGAGGGAATTGCTCCGCTGGTGGGGATCCCTCTGCCGGTAGACTGGGCTGGAGCGCCGGATAAATGGGAAGGCGTGATTGATTTTCGAGACAGTGCGGCAAAGATGGTGGAGTATCAAACATGGCTGCGTTGTTTTGCAAAAGGCGCTGGGGTGGCGACGGTAGACTTTTACAGGGATTTTTTGGATGAGGATGGACATATCCGGCATGAATTGTATTTGGATGGTGTTCATCCCAATTGGCGTGGCCATGAAGAAATGGCACGGAGATTGAAAGAAACGCTGCAGATGGAAAAGTGGTGAACGCGGGCGAATGCCCGCGTTTTTTTATTGCCTGAATACGGGGGAGAGGGTTTTGATCTGGCGGAGATTGGTGCGGCGGCAGGGGGGCGCAGCAAAAGACCGGTGTGTGAAGCGGAGGAACAGCTGCTTTGACATACGGACAAGCGGACACGCAGAAAAACAAAGATAAAATATTAGTAATATTAAAAGTTAAAATATAACGATAAATTATTTAAGATATTTAGAAAATCAAAAATAATGTTAAGCATTGACAAATAATATAGGGAAAACTATAATGATGATATCACAAAATACACAATAATATTAGTAATAAATATAAAGAACTGGGGGGTTGGCGCAATGGAGTTTTACGAAAGCAAGAGCGTGGACCCCTATTATAATTTGGCGATGGAAGAATACTTTTTTTCTCATATGGACAGGAAAAAAGAATATTTTCTTCTCTGGCAGAATGACAAAGCGGTGATTGTAGGGAAGTATCAAAATACACTGGAAGAAGTGAACCAGTCCTTTGCGGAGAAAGAGGGAATTCGAGTGGCGCGCCGCCTGTCCGGAGGCGGTGCGGTCTATCATGATCTGGGAAATTTAAACTATACCTTTATTGTGGATGAGGACCGGGCGGAGGCATTTCGGTTTGAGGCATTTACCAGGCCGATGCTGAACGCGTTAAAGAAACTGGGTGTGACAGCGGAGAGCTCCGGGCGAAATGATCTGACCATTCGGGGGCAAAAGATTTCGGGCAGCTCGCAGTATCTTCGGGATGGGCGGCTGCTCCATCACGGATGTATTTTGCTCGACTGCGACAGAGAAACCATGGCGCGTGTACTCCTGGTTCCGGACAGCAAAATTGTGTCGAAGGGGATCAAGTCGGTACGAAGCCGGGTGACTTCCATCAATGAGCAATTGTCACAGCCGATCACTATGGCACAGTTTAAAGCTGCGGTTCGAGAAGAGATCTTTGCCTCGGCTCCCCAGCCGGTACAGCTGAGCGCGGAAGATTTGGCGGCAATTCAGCAGCTGCGGGATAACCGCTATGCGGTATGGGACTGGAATTACGGAGCTTCTCCCAAGTGTGATATCAGGAAGGAAAAGCGCTTTGATTTTGGAATACTTCGGATTGAGATTGCCATGGAAAAGGGGAGGATCCAAAATCTGAAGCTGTCGGGGGATTTTTTCGGAAGGAAAGAGCTGGGCTCGTTGGAGGAAGCCTTTCGGGGAAAGCGATTGCTGCGGGAAGACATGGAATCGTTAAGGCGGATAGAGTTGGAACCATATGTTTCTGGACTAAACTGGGATTTATTGCTTGAGATGCTATGCGGGTAAAGACGGTACGAGAGGAGTGAGATTGGGTGATACCCTACATACTGGAAGCGGAATTTTTTCTGCGTATTGTTTTGGCAAGTATCTGTGGCATCTTGATCGGATTTGAACGGTCCAAAAGGCTGAAAGAAGCGGGGGTACGCACGCACTGCATGGTGGCCTGCGGAGCTGCGCTGATCATGATTGTGTCGAAATATGGATTTTCAGATTTGCAGGGGGCAGAGGGATATCTCTTTGGAACAAATGGCGCAGATGCTTCGCGAATTGCTTCTCAGGTGGTCAGCGGAGTTGGCTTTTTGGGGGCGGGCGTTATTTTTCGTACCGGACTATCCATCAAGGGGCTGACAACGGCGGCCGGACTGTGGACAACGGCCGCGGTGGGATTGGCACTTGGAAGCGGAATGTATATCATCGGCATTTCCGGAACCGCTTTAATTGTGATCGAGCAATTTCTAATGCACCGCTTTCACATTGGAAACGACGCTTTTACATTGCAGGAAATCAAGGTGCGATTTCAGGATTCTAAGCAATTTCGGGAGTACCTTTTTCATTCCTTAGAGGCAAGAGGCGGAATCATCTGTAACTGTTCTGTCAGCAAGTCAGGGGATGGAGAAGTGGCATATACGGTCAATATCCGCATCAAAGATCCGATTCATCCGCAGGAGCTTCAGGAAATGATGGACCGCAATGAAGAGATCATTTCGTTTTCGGTATGATGAAAACCATGTGTATGGCAGGGACGTCAAGGGAAATGAACTGCTTTCCTGTCTGCGGCCTGTAGAGAACCAACGCAGCGTGACGACAGTATGATTGTCAAATCACATCAACCAGGAGAGGAAGGCCTCCGCACTGCAGCAAGGGTGCGGAGGCCTTCTTTCCTTTGCTTGCCAGCCCGAGTGAGCGGCGTTCCCTTAAAATTGTTTCATTTTTAAACTATTCTTATCTTACAAAGTGTTGCAAAAGAGGGCAACCAGTGCTATATATTTATTATAACAAAAAAAGAGAGCATTTTATTGGGAAATGAGTTAAAATCGCACAACCTTCGTGCTACCTGATATGTTCTAAAATGAAACATTATTGGAAGGTGCCGCTATGATCAAACTGCTGGTGATCGCAGATGACTTTACCGGAGCAATGGATACGGGTGTACAGTTTAAAGCAAATGGGCCCCTGATTCAGATCGCCTCGGATCATTGTTTTGAGACGCTGGAAAAAATGGATCCCAACCTCCAGGTTTTGATTGTAGATGCGGAAACAAGGCATATGACGGCGGAGGATGCCTACCAGACAGTCTATGGAATCGTCCGGGCTGCGGTAGAGGCAGGAATACCCTATATCTACAAAAAGACAGATTCTGGGCTGCGGGGCAACATAGGAAGTGAATTGACTGCCGCGTTGGATGCCTCCGGCCAAAAGAGCCTCCATTTTATTCCGGCCTTTCCTCTCCTGGGGCGCATCACCGTAAATGGAGTGCATTACATTGAGGGAGAACCTGTGGCACAGAGCGTTTTTGGGAAAGATCCTTTTGAGCCGGTGCACAGCTCCCAATTGGAAGAAATTATCCATAGTCAGAGTTCCGTGCACACCTTTTTGATGGGAGCCACCGTACCAAAGAGCTTCCCCCAGGGGATCTTGGTTTACGATTCGGCGACCGATGAAAATCTGAAGGAAATTGCCAGGGAACTAAAGGCTCGGGGAGAACTGAAAATAATGGCGGGCTGTGCAGGGTTTGCATCCGTGCTGTCCGACCTGCTGGAACTGGAGGGAACACCACCCCGGCTTCCGCCGATTCCCCAAAAGCTGCTGGTTGTCTGCGGCAGCATCAATCCCATTACCCTGCGCCAGCTGGACGAGGTGCAGCGTACAGGAGCTCCCCGCATTCAGCTCACGCCGGAGCAGAAGCTGGACGAGGGCTGGCTATCCAGCTCGGAGGGAATGCGGGTCACCGCAGAGTGGATGAACCAGCTGAAAGACGCTCCGCTGGCCGTTGTGGAAGGAAACCAGACTGGGGAGGAGGACAGGACCCGGCGCTGCGCCGAGGGAATGGGAATGAATTTGGAACAGATCCGTTCTCAGATTTCCCGCACCCTGGGCGGTGTACTGGAGCGGCTGCTGTCCCTGGGACTGGAGGCCACGGTACTGGTTACGGGTGGAGATACGCTGCTTGCCTTCATGCAGCAGATCGGCCAGGATAAGCTGGTCCCCCTGGGGGAACTGGCCCCTGGCGTAGTCCTGTCGCAGATCGAATACCGAAGAAAAAAATATGCCATTCTCTCCAAGTCCGGGGGATTCGGATCGGACCGCCTGCTCTTGGACCTCAAAGATAAATTGAGTTTGCAGAAAACGGAGGAGGAAGAGGTATGCTGACCAAGTATAATCTGAAAATGCCCCATGAAATTTTCAGCGGCGAGGACGCCCTGGAAAATCTAAAGGTGATTCTGCAAAAAAACGGTGTAAAGAAAGTAGCCGTCTTTACGGATAAGGGCATCCAGAGCGCGGGATTATTGGATTATCCCATGGCAAAGATCCAGGCCGCCGAAGTGGAGAGCGTCATTTTAAACGACCTGCCTCCAGAACCCACCTATGCCCAGGCACAGGCGTTGGTAGACGCCTACAAGGCCAGCGGCGCGGACTTTATCGTGGCGGTAGGCGGCGGCAGCGTCATGGACACGGCAAAGCTTTCCAGTATTTTGGCCACAGAGGAATATACCATCAAGGATCTTCTGGACGACCCCTCTCTGGGCAAGAAGCATGTCAAGACCCTGATGATCCCCACCACTGCCGGCACCGGTGCCGAGGCCACGCCCAATGCCATTGTGGCTGTGCCGGAAAAGGAACTGAAGGTAGGCATCGTAAACGAGGAAATGATTGCCGACTATGTCATTTTGGATGCAGTCATGATCAAGAAGCTGCCCCGGAAGATTGCCGCTGCCACTGGAGTGGACGCGCTGTGTCACGCCATTGAGTGCTGGACCAGCAACAAAGCCAATCCTTTCAGCGATCTGTTTGCCATGGAGGCTCTGGACCTGATCCTGAACCACATTGAACCGGCCTGTGATGCTCCTGAGGCGATGGATGCCAAAAACAAGATGCAGATCGCCAGTTTTCTGGCCGGAGTAGCCATCACGGCCTCGGGCACTACCGCTGTTCACGCGCTGAGTTACCCCCTGGGAGGCAAATACCACATTGCGCACGGGGTATCCAATGCCATCTTGCTGGTGCCGGTGATGAAATTTAATGAGCCTGTGTGCCGGGAAAAATTTGCTCAGGCCTATGACCGCTGTGTCCACGGAGAGCACACCTGCACCACGGTGAACGAAAAGAGTGCTTACATGATCGGGTGGATGGAGAAGATCGTAAAGCACCTGGACATCCCCACCAGTCTGAAGGAGTTCGGCGTATCGGGAGAAGACCTGGAGGGCCTGGTGGCAGCCGGTATGGAGGTGACCCGCCTGCTGGTCAACAACATGCGGGAAGTCACTCCGGAGGATGCCCGAGCAATTTATCAGCAGATCCTGTAAGTTCAGCGGAGCGAGAGGAGAAAGAAGCATGAAGCAAGTAGAGCTAAAAGGGATTGTGGTTCCCATCGTAACACCGATGAATCCGGAAGATGAGAGCGTCAACCTTTCCCAGCTGCGTAACCAAATTGAACGTCAGATTGCCGGTGGTGTGCACGGCTTGTTCACCTTCGGGACCAACGGCGAGGGTTATATCCTGAGCATGAAGGAAAAGGAAGAGATTCTTGAGGCCACCATCGACCAAGTAAAAGGCCGGGTTCCTGTCTACGCCGGCACGGGCTGCATCTCCACACGGGATACCATTTACATGAGCAAGCGGGCCGAACAGATGGGGGCGGATGTGCTGTCCATCATTACTCCGAGCTTCGCTCTGGCCAGCCAAAAGGAGCTTTATGACCACTATGCGGAGGTGGCCAAGCATGTGGACATCCCCATTGTCCTCTACAACATCCCGCCCCGTACCGGAAACAAGCTTTTGCCGGAGACGGTAGCTAAGCTGGCCAAGGATGTGGATGTGATCATGGGGGCTAAGGACTCCAGCGGTGACATTGACAACCTAAAGGCATATATCCAACAGACGCGGGACATCGGCAAAAACTTTGCCGTACTGGCTGGTAATGACGGTTCTATCCTCACCTGTCTGAAAGAAGGAGGTGCGGGCGGTATCGCCGGCCGGGCCAACTTGTATCCCAAAGCTCTGGCTTCCATTTACAATTACTTCGTGGCAGGGGAGCTGGAAAAGGCACAGGAGATGCAGGACGCGGTGGCCACCCTCCAGCGGGTATTCAAGTTCGGCAATCCCAACACGGTCATTAAAAAGGCGGTGAACCTGCTGGGCTATCCGGTGGGTGACTGCCGCAGGCCCTTCAACGATCTGTGTGAGGAAGGAATTGCGGAACTCAAGGCTGTGCTGAAGGAAAATGAAGCAAAGGGGCTGTGCTGAGAAGCCGCTCTGAACATGGAAATCCGATGATCAATTAGGAGGCAGACAATATGAGCAAACCCATTCTCGGTATCACCATGGGCGATCCCTTCGGCAACGGCCCTGAGATCACGGTTCGGGCGCTGAATGACAAGACCATCTATGACCGCTGCCGCCCCCTGGTGATAGGGGATGTGAGCAGCATGGAATACGCCCTGAAGGTGGCCCAAAAGGTGTCCGGTATCCATCTGAACCTCAATCCGGTGAAGAACGTGAAGGACGCCAAGTTTACTTATGGCACCATTGATGTGCTGGATCTGGGCCTGGTGCCTGCGGACCAGATTCCCGATACCTCCCATGAGGAGGAACCCAAGCCCTTTGGGATCGGGGCCTGTGCCCTTGGCGGGGAGGCATCCTTCCAGTATGTGAAGAAGGTCATTGAGATGGCCATGGCCGGTGAGGTGGACGCTACGGTGACCAATGCTCTGGCCAAGGAGGCGATCAATATGGCCGGCCATCACTACTCCGGTCACACCGAGATCTATGCCGATTATACCCACACAGACAAGTACACCATGATGCTGGCCCACGAGAGCCTGCGGGTGGTCCACGTCTCCACCCATGTCTCCCTGCGGGAGGCCTGCGACCGGGTGAAGAAGGCGCGGGTGCTGGAGTGTATCCATATCGCCAACGAGGGCTGCAAGGCCCTTGGAATTGACAATCCCAAAATCGGCGTGGCGGGCCTCAACCCCCACTGCGGTGAGAATGGTATGTTTGGCCGGGAGGAAATTGAGGAGATTCAGCCCGCCATCGACGAGGCCCTGGCCGAGGGGATCAATATCCCAGAGAAAAAGCCCACCCCGCCGGATACCGTTTTCTCCAAGGCACTGGGCGGCTGGTACGACATTGTGGTAGTCATGTATCACGATCAGGGCCATATTCCCTTGAAGGTGAAGGGATTTGTCTATAACAAAGAGGAAAAACACTGGGAGGCGGTGGCTGGCGTAAATGTCACCCTGGGTCTGCCCATTATCCGGGCCAGTGTGGACCACGGTACTGGCTTTGGCCATGCGGGCAGCGGCCACGCCAATGAGCTCAGTCTTATTAACGCGATGGATTATGCCATCCAGTTAGCGTGTCATGCAAATCGCAAAGGAGGAGAGTAAGAGGCAAGGCTGTATTCCCCTGGTAGGAAAATAAATGATGAAAGGGAGAAAACAATGGAAACAAAGGAATCGAAAAAAGCAATGTCTTTGGGTAAAAAATCAATTATCGGCCTGATTTGTGGACTAATTCTGGGCGGCATTTTATGCTTTGTTCCGCCAAGTGTGATTCGGGATGACTTCCTGATCAACACAGTTTTGAAAATTGTAGGTACCGGTTACCTGAACCTGATCAAAATGACAATTGTTCCCTTTGTGTTTGCATCGCTGGTCATGGGCATCTCCTCTGCCACCGATGTAAAGCAAGTTGGCCGTATCGGCTCTAAAATCCTGCTGATTTATATGTGCACCACGGTGGTGGCCTCGGCAGTAGGCATTGCGGGCGGCATGATCCTGAAGCCCGGAGCCGGAGTCAATCTTGGTTCCTTTGATTTAAGCAGCGAATATTCTCAGGTGGAGACTTCCTTCGCCGATGTTATTTTGGACTTTATTCCCACGAATATTGTTGCTTCCTTCGCCGATGGTGATATGATCCACATTGTGCTGTTTGCCGTATTTGTGGGCATTGCAATGAGCCTGCTCGGTGCCAAGGCTGAGCCGGTTCGGCAGTTTAACGAGGCCTTTGGCAATGTCATGTTAAAGATCGTGAACATGGTAATGAGCCTGACCCCCTACGGCGTGTGTGCACTGATGGCGACCACGGTGGCCAACCTGGGCTTTGATATCATCATTACCCTGGCCAAGTATTGTGTGTGCGAGATCTCGCTGTTCTTCCTGTATGGCTTTGTGGTCTATGGCCTGCTGTTTACCTTCTTCACCAAGCAGAATTTCTTTAAGCTGCTGAAAAAGTATGCGAAGATCGCGCTGGTTCCCTTCTCTACCTCTTCTTCCAATGCCACCATTCCCTATTCCATCCAGTTCTGCCGCAGCGTGGGCGTCTCGGAGAAAGTGGCAGCCTTTACGATCCCCCTGGGCGCGACGCTGAACATGGACGGTACCGCTATCATGCAGGGCATGACCGTGGTATTCGTTTCTCAGCTCTATAACATCGATTTGACCTTTACCATGCTGATCACCCTGATCATTACGATCACTCTGGCGACGGTGGGTTCTCCTGGCATGCCCGGCGTGGTTATGGTAACGCTGACCCTGGTGCTTCAGTCCGTTGGCTTCCCCCTGGAGGTCATTGCCATCATTGTGGCCATTGACAAGTTCCCCGATATGTTCAAGACGGTCCTGAATGTTTTGGGTGACTCCATCTGCACCATTATCGTGGCCAAGAGCGAGAAGGAATTTGACGAGGATATGTTTAACGATAAGAAGACGGCCGACGTTGACGTCAGCCTGATGGGCTGATCATCTCAAATGATCCGTATTTGAGTTTAATTGGAGGACTATACCATGGTTATTCACAGCGAATATTTAGACTCACTCACTCCCTCTGCCATTCGCAGCATCACGGCAAAAATTCGTGATAAAGCAAAACAGGGTGAAAAAGTAGTATCCTTTGCCGGAGGACTGCCCAGTGCGGAATTCTTCCCCGTAGACGACCTGAGAAAGATCAACGAACAGATTTTTGATGAGGAGGCTGGCGAGGCCATCCAGTATGCAGCTTCGGATGGCTACGATCCCCTCAGAGAATATTTGGTCACGTTTATGGAGCGCTTCCAGGTTACCGGCCTCAACTACAAAAACTTTTTGATTACCAGCGGCGCCCAGCAGGGACTGGCCTATCTCTCCAAAGGACTGATCACGCCCGGCTCTGTGGTGATCACGGAGAATCCCTCCTATCCGGGGGCGCTGGAGACCTTCCGTTCCTGCGGTGCAAAAATTGTGGGAATTAAGATGGACGACGAAGGCATGTCCATGGAGGAACTGGAGCGGGCACTGAAGGAGCATGAAAAGGTAGCCTTCATTTACACCATTGCCGATTTCCAGAATCCCATGGGAGCCAGCATGTCCATCCCCCGCCGCAAGCAGCTGGTAGAACTGGCGGAGCGCTATGACACCTTTGTGGTGGAGGATGCCCCGTACAGCCTGATTTCCTTTGACGGAACGGTCATGCCCGCCATCAAGAGCTTTGACAAGTACGGCCGGGTGATCTATTCCGGGTCCACCTCCAAGACGATCGCCCCCGGCCTGCGGATCGGATGGCTGGTTGCCGATGAGGCCAGCATCCAGAAGCTGGTTTATATGAAGATGCGGGACGATCTTCAGGTCAACAATATGGCACAGCGCCAAGTGCTGCACTATCTGCGGGATTGCGATTTTGACGGGCATCTCCGCCAGGTTGTGGAGGTATATAAGCGGCGCAAGGAAGTCATGATCGAGCAGGTAAAGGCCAGTTTCCCAGAGGGGACCCGTATTGTTCCCTCCGGGGGCGGACTCTTCCTCTGGGTGGAGCTTCCGGAAGGCAATGATACGCTGGAGATGTTTGATTATGTGTTCCAGAAGAATATTGCCTATGTGCCCGGCGTGTTCTTCTGTCCTGACGGCAGCGGCAAGAACGCCATGCGGCTCAACTTCTCAACCACGGGAGAAGATAAGATTCGGGAATGTATTCCCATTTTGGGTCAGATGATCAAGGAATATATTCAGAAAAAATAATGGATCAGCCGGTTGAGTGCAATGCCTCAACCGGCTATTTTATTGGATGGAAATCGTGGTAAGAGTAGACAAATTGCAAAATGCATATTACACTAAAATTTACTGGGAGGCACGGAAAAGAACGGGAGGGAAGACAGGTGCATCGAAAGGTTCGCGTGTTGGGAATTGCTCCGTATGATAACATGAAAGCGTTGATGCTCAACCTGGCGCAGGAGCGGGACGACGTGGAGCTGACCGTGTTTGTAGGGGATTTGCAGCAGGGGGTTGAGCTGGCCAAACGGAATTTTTATAACGATTATGACGCCATTGTATCCCGCGGCGGAACAGCCCAGCTGCTGCAAAAGGAGCTGGACCTGCCAGTCGTTGAAATTGCTGTGACCCCGTTTGATATCATGCGGGCGATGAAACTGGCAGAAAGCGTCTCGGACCAGTATGCCATTGTAGGATTTCCAGGCGTTACGGCCAGTGCGAAACAGTTGTGTCAATTGATGCAGTACCGGATCGATATCCATACCATTCAGAACGAGGAGCAGGCGGAGAAAACTCTTTTGGAATTGAGACAGAAGGGGACAGGGGCCATTTTATGCGATATGGTCACCAACCGCACTGCAATGCGCCTGGGGCTGAATGTAGTGCTGATCACCTCTGGCCCAGAGAGCATTCAGGCCGCCTTTGATGACGCGGTGCGGCTGTGCCGCTGCTACGACAATTTGCGGGAGGAAAACCGCTTTCTGCGCAGCATTATCTGGAACCAGATCAACCACACTTTGGTCTTTGATGATTGGGGAGAGATCTTTTTCTCCACACTGGAAAATAACGCCCTTCCCATTGTGGACAGTCTGCGGGAGGAGCGGAACAATGTGCCCGATTCGGAAGAGAAGCGTATTCTCAAGCGGATCAACAACATTCAATATGATGTGCGCATGCACCGGGAGGTCTTGAATGACCACCCCTATGTGGCCTGTTATTTTTCTGAGAGCCGGGTGCCCTCCGCAGAGCTGCAGCGGGGCATCCGCCTGGTGAGCCAGCAGGACGCGGAGCAGGAATATAACGGAAGCCTCTATGGCATGGCCGGTTTAATGCGTGACTTGCAGGCCTCCTGCGCCCACCTGAACCAGTCCTCGCAGCCAATTATGGTCTGCGGAGAGGCGGGGTGCCTGAAAGAGCAGGTGGTAAATTACCTTTACATGACAAGCAGCCGGCATAACTGCCCCCTGGTCATCATTGACTGCTTTTTGCTTAACGATAAGGCGTGGAATTATCTGGTGAATCACTATAACTCCCCTCTGGCGCAGAGCGGGTGTACGATTTTTTTGAAAAGTGTGGATGTTCTTTCGCCCGAACGGCGCCGGCAGATATTGGCCAATATGCTGGCGATGGACATCTGCAAGCGCAACCGGGTGGTATTTTCCTGCGTATGCCAGGTAGGGGAATCGGTTACCGAGGCAGGAAAGGCGTTTGTGGAGCATCTGGGCTGCTTGGTTTTATATCTTCCCCCCATGCGGGAATATGCATCGCAGATTTCTGCAGCGGCCAATATATGCCTGAGCAATCTGAACATCGAATTGACCAAACAATTGCTGGGGCTGGAGCCTGGCGCGGTGCAGCTGCTGCATGATTTTGATTGGCCCGGCAACCATGCACAGTTCCAACGGATTTTGCGGGAGCTGGCCATTATGACGGACGGCCCCTACATCACACAAGAGGATACAGCCCAGATCCTGCAGCGGGAGCGCACCGTAGCGATTGCAGGCCAGAGGGCGGAATGCGGCGGGCAGCGGCTGAATTTGGAGGGCACATTGGAGCAGATCAACAGTGAAATCATTCGCTGCGTACTGGAAGAGGAAAACGGAAATCAGAGCCGAACGGCCCGGCGGCTGGGAATCAGCCGAACGACGCTCTGGCGTCTGCTCAGCGGCCGGTGATGGTTTTCTCATTCCGGTTCTGCGGCGAAGGGGCCTAGGCGATCCACCCAAAGAAAACAGGAGTGACACAGATTCCCTGTGTCACTCCTGTTCGCTTTTTGGATAGGTTCCGATTGCACTTATTTGGCGCAGCCAGCCACCTTTTCGTGGTACTTGGCCAAATTGGCATCGGGGTCGATTTTCCCTTCAATCAGGGGCTTTCGGCAGGCCAGGATGGTGGTGATGCCGGGGCCGTGTCCGCTGACCACGCAGTCGCTGTGGATGACAACACCCACGGAGACGGAACCTCTGTAGAATCCTCTTCCGTGAACGTTGTCGCAATCCTCCATCAGGACCAGATCGCCAAAGCGCAGTTTATCCAGACCCAGTTTTGCGATCTCCTCCCGATCTGCAGTCATCAGGTCGTAATCTCCGGTGTAGCAGTTTCCGCTTCCCACGCCGGAGCCCATCAGGTAAGAGGGGACCACCGCGACCACGGGGACGACCAGCTTGCCGTCTTTTTCCTCGATGTCCATGGCCTCCAAAATATCGGGATCAAGGCTTTGCACCTGCACATCCGGATAGTCCAGAAGCTTGAGACCCTGGCCATAGGCCTCCACCAGAATGTTGTCTCCAATTGCCATCTTATACAGGTCTTCCTGGTCAAAGTCAGCGATCACATGCTCGATGCCGCCATGCTTGCCGGTCACATAGCCCACAGCTCCCTTTGCATCGCCGGAGACAACGCGGGCTTTATTTCCCAGGCAAGAGAATACCATAAAAGCGTTGTTGCTGTTTTTGTCTGCGTTCTGCATGGATACGCCGGGCTCGACATGGTCGCCGGCCAGCCCGTATGCACAATCGCCCACCTTGACATTATAGGTAATTCCGCCAATGGCAGGTACCACAAAGGCTTCTCCTTCGGAATTTACCCGGATCTCAGAACCGGAGGGGTGATGGGCGGCACCCTGTACAGACATCTTTACAAGCTTATCACGATTGGTTCTCATGTTCACTAAATCTCCTTTTCCATGATCTTGAATTATCTTGTTATGCGTTGCTTGGCTGCAGCGCGTCGATTTCTCGTTGTGTCAGCAAAACCCAGTGCTCATCGGAAATCAGGTGCCAAATCAGCGGCTCATTTTCGTTTCGGTAATCGGCCGCGTTATAATGGATCCGTCTCCGGTTCCGTTCCGTTCTGGGATCGGGGAGGGGAATGGCGGACAGCAGAGATTTGGTATAGGGGTGAATGGGGTTTCGGTACAGCTCGTCGCTCTTTGCCAATTCCACAATACGCCCGCTCTCCATGACCGCCACCCGGTCGCTGATGTATTTGACCATGGAGAGGTCGTGGGCAATAAACAGGAACGTCAGATTCTTTTCCCGCTGCAAGCGCTTGAGCAGGTTGACAATCTGGGCCTGAATGGACACGTCCAGGGCGGAGATGGGCTCATCCGCGATGATGAATTCCGGCTCTACCGCCAAGGCGCGGGCGATGCCGATGCGCTGTCTCTGGCCGCCGGAAAACTCATGGGGATAGCGGTTTGCATGCTCGCGGCTCAGTCCAACCGTTTCCAGAAGCTCATACACCTTGCTCTTGATTTGATCCCGGCTCATTTTGGGCTGGTTATACAAGATGCCTTCCGCGATAATATCCAGAACGGTCATTCTCGGATCAAGACACGCATAGGGGTCCTGAAAGATCATTTGGATTTTGCTGCACAAAGCGCGATGCTGCTGCTTGGGCAGCGACCGGTCGATGGTGGTACCCATAAAGGTTATGGTCCCGGCCGTGGGCTCGTTGAGGCCGATGATCACCTTGCCGGTGGTGGATTTTCCGGACCCCGATTGCCCCACCAGGCCAAAGGTCTCGCCCTTGTAGATATGGAATGAGATGTCGTTGACGGCCTTAAAGGAGGAGTTTTTCCCTACCTTAAAGCTTTTGGTCAGGTGCTCTACCCGGAGCAGAATGTTGTCTTCCGTCACAGCCATTTGCTTACCTCCTCTGTCTCAGTTCAGCCAGCGGAGACTGGATTTTAGGAGCGTATTCATGAAGGAGCCAGGTTGCGGCAGAGTGTGTATCCGAAATGCGGAACATGGGCGGTTCCTCTTCAAAGTCAATCTGCATGGCAAAGCGGTTGCGCGGGGCAAACGCATCGCCCTTTGGCGGATTGATCAGATCCGGCGGGGAACCCGGTATGGACCACAATTCGTCCTTCGAATCGCTCATGGACGGCATCGAGGCCAACAGCCCCCAGGTATAGGGGTGGGCAGGCTGGTAAAACACTTCATCGGCCGTACCGATTTCCACGATCTTGCCCGCATACATGACGGCTACGCGGTCGGCCACATTGGCCACCACACCAAGGTCATGGGTAATGAAGATGATCCCGATGTCCAGCTTCTTCTGCAGGCTTTTGATCAGGTCGATGATCTGGGCCTGAATGGTCACGTCCAGGGCCGTAGTAGGCTCATCACAGATCAGAATTTTGGGGTGGCAGGCCAGCGCGGCCGCGGTGACGATCCGCTGGCGCATGCCGCCGGAAAATTGGTGGGGATATTGCTTATAGCGCTTTTCCGCATCCTTGATTTCCACCAGGCGCATGAGCTCGATGGTCTGTTCCCGCGCCTGCTTGCGGCTTAGCTTTTGGTGTTTGATCATGCTTTCTGAAATCTGATGGCCGATGGTCATACAGGGATTGAGCGAGGTCATGGGGTCCTGAAAAATCATGGCAATGTCTCTGCCGCGCAGGTGTTCAAATTCCTTTTCTTTCATGGTGGTAATCTCTTTGCCGTTATATCGGATGGAACCACCTACGATCGAGCCATTGGAGGCTAAAAGACCCATCATCGCTTTGCTGGTAACCGATTTTCCAGAGCCAGACTCTCCTACGATGGCCAAGGTCTCGCCTGCACAGAGATCAAAGTCTACTCCACGCACGGCCTGTACCGTTCCGCCCTGCGTCTTGAAGTTGACTTTCAGACCCTTCACTTCCAAAATCTTTTCCATTGCGATCCTCCCTATTTATCCCGCATTGTGGGGTCAATAGCGTCACGCAGACCATTTGCAAACAAATTCAGACATAGCATCAGAATGCTGAGCACCAGGGTGGGGTAGAGCATCATGTAGGGATAGGTGCGCAGCGAGGTATATCCGTCGTTGATGAGAACACCCAGAGATGCCGCCGGAGCGGGCAGACCCAAACCGATAAACGCCAAAAACGCCTCATAGAAAATGGCGTTGGGGATATTGAAGGTGATGGCAACTACGATGGTGGGCAAAATATTGGGCAGCATATGCTTGACAATAATTTGCCGCGGCGTTGCCCCCAGGGTCCGGGCTACCATGACATATTCCTGGTTTTTGATTTTCAGCACCTGGCCGCGCGTCACGCGGGCCATGCCGATCCATGAGGTAATCACCATGGCCAGTGACATGGTAAAGATGCCCGGTTTAAAGACCAGCAGGAACAAGATCATGACCACCAGATCCGGAATACTGCCCAGAATTTCCGTAAAGCGCATCATAAGGTTATCGATCTGGCCTCCATAGTAGCCGGCAATTCCGCCATAGGTCACCCCGATAAACAGGTTGATGGCCGCCGCCAAAAGGCCGATGTAGATGGAGATCCGTACGCCATACCAAGTGCGGCTCCACTGGTCACGGGCCAGGTTATCGGTCCCGAAGAAGAAGTATTCGTCTTCAATTCCCCGCTCGGCATACACGTCCACGCCTGCGCTGTCGGTACCGTCAAAAATGCCGAAATTCTCAAGCACGGGAATTCTGGGCGGGAGCTTGATGTAGGTCCGCATGGGCTCAATCTGTTCGTAATATTGATGGGGACTGCAAAATGGCGCGATCACAGCGGTGAAAGCCAAGAGAATCAGTACGACCAGGCTTGCCATGGCCATTTTGTTTTTCATCAGACGAATTTTAACGTCTTTCCAGAAGGTGAAGCTGGGCCGCTCCATACGGTTTAACCCGTCTCCATCATTGTGGACAAATACAAATTTGGAAGGATCCAGCGTGTCACATGAGCTGGAACCGTTGGGAACAGAAGTTGTCATATCATTCATTGTGGTTACCTCCGGCGAGCCGAATCCGTGGATCGATCAGTCCGTACAGAATATCGACTACCAACACCACAGATAAGAACATCAAGCTAAATACCAGTCCTTCTCCCAAAATGACAAAGTAGTCATTGTTTTGGATGGAAGTGACCAACAAATTCCCCAGGCCGGGCACACTGAAAATTCGCTCTACCACGGTAGATCCGGTGATCAGACTGATGGTCATGGGGCCCAAAATAGTCACCACCGGGATCAAAGCATTGCGCACAGCATGCTTTATAATGACCTCACTGCCGGTCAGGCCTTTGGAGCGGGCAAAGAGGATGTAATCGGAGTTGATAATATCCACCAATTCATTCCGCATGTACTTTGCGGTGGTGGCAATGACGGAAAACGCCAGTGCAATGGTAGGCATGATGGTCGAGACGGCGTTCCCTTTATCATAGATGACCGGGAGGATTGCCATCTTAACACCGAAATAGTACTGCATCAGAGAACCAATCACAAAAGCGGGGATCGATACGCCGATGACAGCAATGATGGTGGTCAGATGGTCCCAGAAGGAATTGCGTTTCAGGGCCGCCACAATGCCCAAAAGCACGCCGATCACGCTGCCGCATACCAGGGCCTGCAGGCCCACCCGAACGGACGAAGACATACGCGCTGCGATCATGTCGCTGACATCTTGGTTGTTGAAAATAAATGACGTCCCCAATTCTCCATGAAACAGATTCGACACATAGCGTGCGTACTTCACAGGAATTGGATCGTTCAGCCCATATTTTTCATCCAGCAGCACCCGTTGTTCCGGCGTCAACTGCAAATCATTGAACGGAGATCCCGGCATGAATTGAAGCAGCAGGAATGTAATGGAAACAATGAGTGCAATGGCAATTACCATATACAAAAGTCTGACCAGGATATACTTTTTCACAAAGCGGCCTCCTTATCCGTCCCGTTTAGTGGAAAGTCTGTGGCCCCCTCCCAGGAGCCACAGACTTCCGAAACCACAATTACGCTACGACATCCATAAGGGCGAAGAAGCGCTGGGGTGTAACATCAGAATAGTGATACCCCTCAACCTGATCCGCGACAAGATACATTCTGGCGCCCTGGAAAATAGGTACAGTTCCCATTTCCTCCACGACCAGGATTTCCTCCGCTCTGCGCAGGGCTTCCCAGCGCTTTTCTTTGTCATTTAAGTACTCGCCGCTGGCCAGCTGCGCCAGTTCGTCATACTCGGCGTTGCTGAAATGGCCGGTATTGGCATAGAAATCAGTGGTGAACATATCAATAAAGAAGGACAAGTCAAGATAATCTACGCCCCAAGTGGAGAACGTGGTATCAAAATCTCCGGAGATTTCCTTGTCAATGGCAGTTTTCGAAGTAGCATAATCAAAGGTAACCGTTAAGCCCTCCAGATTCTTTTCCAGCTGAGACTGGAAGAACTCGGCAAGGCGCTTGCTCTTGGTGCTGTCGCCGATCATCAGCCGGATCTCATACTGGGGGAGATTCAGCTCTTCTTTTGCCTTGGCCCAATATTCCTTGCCCTTTTCAATATCGGTAGCGGGAGGAATGTTGGTGGTGGTGCGGAAATCGTTTCCGTTTTCATCATAGTCCAGTCCGGCCGGAATGATGTAGTCAGCAGGAGTGGAACCATTGGCGTAGATTTCATCGGTGATGAACTGCTTATCCAGCACGCAGGAAATGGCCCGGCGTGCGTTTACGTTGGCCAGAATGGGGTTTTGCTCGTTCATGACCAGGAAGTTCATCTGGGTGGTGGCGTAGGCATGGGCATGAGGATCGTCCTTATACATAACAGCCTGCTCGCCATCCAGCTCAAAGATATCCAGCTCACCGGTCTCAAACAGGTTCACTGCGGTGTTGGCGTCCTTGACGATCTTGATGATCACCGTGTCAATGGCCACCTGATCAGCCAGGGGATAATCCGGGTTCTTCTCCAGACGGATCTCATACTCGGTCTGCCAATCGGCTACCACATAGGCGCCGCTGAACAGGGCGTTCTCTACAGAAGTGCCGAATTTGTCTCCCACAGACTCCTGGAACTTCTGGTTAATGGGAAGGAACGCAGCCTCACACAGGAAGGTCAGCAGATAGGGGACGGGACGGTCCAGGCGGACCTCCAGCGTATAGTCGTTCAGGGCGGTGACCCCCAGCTCGCTGCCATCCAGATCGCCGTTGACCACGCCTTCGGCGTTGATGATGTGCGCTTTGGACAGATAGTTGGCATAGGTGGAGCCGGTGTTGGGGTTGCCCAGCCTCTGCCAGGAGTATACAAAGTCGTGGGCGGTAACGGGGTCGCCGTTGCTCCACTTAAAGTCATCCCGCAGGTTAAAGGTATAAACCATGCCGTCCTCGCTGACGGTGTAGTCCTTACAAATTTCGTTGGTCAATTTGCCTTCCTGATCGTGTTTAAACAAGGTGGCCACCGTATTGCTCAGCACTTCGGCGGTGTTGGAGTTATAGCACAAGTTCATATCCAGCGTGGAAATATCTCCGGTGTAGGACAGGGTGAGCACCTTTTCCCCACTGGAGGCATTGCTCTGCGCGCCGGATGAGGATCCGCCAGCGGTTTGATTGCCGCCTCCGCATCCAGCCAGGACCGTCAGCAGCATTGCAGCAGCCAAGGCCATCGATAAAACTTTTCTCATTCTGATCCTCCCTTTCGTTTGAGCCCTATTCTCTTCTCTGGGATTGAACACGCTTTTATTTTCCTAAGTCAGTCAAATAAAGAATCGTGTTTTCTATATTGTACTTTATTCCAGCAAAAAAAATCTGTAAACTAGTTTACAACTGGAACAAAAATAGACAAATGGACAAGCTGATAAATATTGTTGTTGTGGCAGAAACACCAAAGAATTGACTGCTGTATGGATGGTTCGGGTGTTTGCAGCTGTTTTCTGCCGTGTTCCTTGCTATGCCGTAGCCTTACAGCCCCAAATCTTCGTCTGCAGGCCCTTTTGTTTGGGAGATTTTGCGCGGATAAAAAACTGCGGCCCTCCACAGGAGGGCCGCAGAGTGCCGATCGGACAAGTATGCTGCAATATCCATAATGCCCAAAAGCATGGAGGTTCCCATTGGAATCATGGTACCCCTGGACCTGAGGCCAAGCCGGGAACATTCTGGCCCACGGAACATGGGGATCGCTCCCAATGGCAAAGGCCGCACGTGCATCATACGGAATAAAACAGTCCGACCATCAGATAAATCACTGCCATGGTGATGATGGAGGCAACCAACGCCTCACTCCCTTTCCGCAGGTCAGGCTGTGCGGTGTTTGATTCATTCAGCTTTTTCCGCTGCTGGGTGTGGTCGGTGTGGGTAAACAGTTCCACGATTGCGAAAACAAATTTTTTCATGGAGCGGGAAAACCCGCCGTAGGCATTTTGGCATTTTAAATAGTAGATGCCTGACAGGATAAAGATGACCAGCCCCACCAGAAACGTGGCATTCATCCAGTTTACCAGGTGAAATCCCTGAACCAGTGCGATGACCAATCCAATGGCCCACTGGGCCAGTATGTATTTTCCAATGTTTAACACCCAAATCATATCAGGGTCCTCCTTAGTCCTCCCGCTTTTCCTGGGCCAGTGCCGCAAAGGTGCCAACGCGGCGTTTCCACCATCCGCTCTTATAGTATGCCGTAATAAAGACAAAACCGCAGGCCCATCCAATGACCATGGACCAGTACAGAACGTCTGAGGTTTGAAAGATCTCCATTAAGAAAAACAGCAGCGGTATGCGGATAAAACACTGGCAGAGCATGGAATTGAGCATGGGAATGATGGTATTGCCGGCTCCGCGCATGACACCGGCCAGCACATCGATCACGCTGAGCATCCAATAGAAGGGACATAGGATCCGCAAGAGATGCGTGCTTTCCTGAATCAATGCGGCCTCATCGGTGAATAACATCAACGGATATTTGCCTGCGAAGAAGAGCAAAACCGATAGGCATAGGGTAATGGACATGCTGAGCACAATGCCCTGGTGGGTTCCCGCTTCCACCCGTTTGAGATCACCTGCTCCAATGTTCTGACCGCTGTAGCTGGTCATGGCCAGTCCCAACGTGGTGATGGGCAAAATACAAAGAGCGTCCACTTTCATGACCACCACATAGGCCGCCATGACATATTTTCCGAAGTCATTGATGACCGTTTGGATCAAAATCATGCCCAGGGAAAAGGCCGTCTGCTGCACAGCCGCGGGCAGGCCGGTTTTGATCATCCCTCCCACCATATGGCGGTCTGGGTGCAGAGAGTCACGGGTGATCTTTGTGTAGTTTTTGATGCGGTTCATCCGCCAGGCGCTGAACAGTACGGAGATGAGCTGAGCCGTTATGGTGGCCCAGGCCACACCAGCCACACCCCGCTTGAGCACTACCACAAAAAACAGATCTAAAATAATGTTGCAGATACTTGCGATGCCCAGCGCCAACAGGGGGGTCCAGCTGTCTCCCAGGGCTCTGAGCACAGAGGCCGCCATGTTGTAATACATGGAGATGGTGACCCCCAAAAAAATGACCCACAGGTAGCTGCAAGCCATGGGATAGATTTCTTCCGGCGTATGCAGGCGCTGCAAAATCCACGGTGTTGCCTGGATTCCCACAACGGTCACCAGAAAACCGGTGACCAGAGTCAAAAACCACGCGGTATTGATGGCCCGCCGAATGGCCTGTTCATTTTTCGCCCCAAAGAATTGTGAGATCAAAATGCCTGCGCCTACGGAAAAGCCAATAAACAGTCCCACCATGAGATTGATAATGGGCCCGCTGGTTCCCACGGCCGCCAGTGCCTCGCTGCCCATATAGCGTCCTACCACCGCGGCATCTACGGTATTATACATTTGCTGAAACAGATTTCCAAGCAGCAGCGGGATGGAAAACCGAAGAATGACTTTCCATGGCGTTCCCACCGTCATGTCGGTGACGCCTCCCAGTTTTACGTCAGCAGCCATTTTCTCATCTCCGATCTCTGTTGTCTCTAGGGATTGCCGCTTTATGCACAAAAAATTTTATATATAGACCATTGCAGATGTGTATTGTGAGGAAATTTGTAAAGCAGTTTATAGCTTTTTCTGGTGAAAAGGCTATGATAGAATCATCGCAGTCCATACTATTAGGAAAGGCGGTTCGGCTGATGAACGAGAAAATCTATCGCAATTTTGCTCAGGTACTGTTAAAAGTAGGCGGCAATCTGAAGCCCGGTGAAATTCTCATGATCAACGCTTCCCCCAGAGACTATCTCTTCGTGCGTGAGATCACCAAGGTGGCATATCAGATGGGAGCCAAATATGTAAAAACCGATTTTTTCGATGATTCTGCGAATGTCTTGCGGTGTCAGTATTCTGAGGAAGAATATCTGGACTTCTATCCCCAGTGGCTGTCCAATTATCTGGGGGACAGTGCGCGGGACAATGTATGTATTTTGTCGCTGGCCAATCCAAATCCGGATCAAAACGCCGGACTGGACCCGGAGCGGGTCATACGGATGGAGCGGGCGGAGTTAACCGGGAAAGTGCCCTTTGCAAAGGCCCGTTCCGACGGCCATGTGAGCTGGGTCAAAACCTGCGTTCCCTGTCCGGAATGGGCGCAAAAGGTCTATCCCGAGCTGGAGCCCGACCAGGCGCTGACCAAGCTCTGGGAGGATATGATTAAAATTGTGCGCCTGGATGCGCCGGACCCCGTCCAGGCCTGGATCGATCACAAAAACAACATTCGGGCCAAAAAGGAAGCGCTCAACCGGCTGAACCTGACCAAGCTATTTTTCCACGGCCCCGGTACTGATCTGGAGATCGGGCTGGTGGACAACGGAACGTGGGTCGGCGGATATGACATCAATGAAAAAGACCAGTCTGAGTACATCCCCAACATTCCTACCGAAGAAATCTTTTACGTGCCGCACAAGTACAAAATTAACGGCACCGTCACAGCCACCCTCCCGCTGAACTATCACGGTACCATCATTCGTGATTTCCATATGGTGGTGAAGGACGGCCGGGTCATGGAATATCATGCCGAAGAAGGCCTGCACGCCCTGAAAAACATTCTGGAGACCGATTCAGGCTCCTGCTATTTTGGGGAAATCGCGTTGGTTACAGTACAGTCTCCCATTTACCAGATTGGAAGAGTGTTTTATGATACGCTGCTGGACGAAAACGCGGTATGCCACATCGCCCTGGGAAATGCCCCGGCCGGCGTAGTGGCGGGAGGCACCCAGATGAACGCGGAACAGCGGGACAAAATCGGTATCAATGTAAGCAAGCTCCATGTGGACTTTATGATCGGCTCGGATCAAATGGATGTGGACGGGCTTACCCGCGACAATCAAAGAATTCCAATTATGCGCGGCGGAGATTGGGTCATTTCGTGATATATGGTGATATATGAAAGCTATGAAGGATAACCAGTGGTTATCCTTCATAGCTTTTTTCAGAGGAAAAAGGGGATACGTTCCTTCATCGGGGGAATGATGGAACGGTTTCGTTCCAGGATCTTTGTGGAAAACAAGGAGGGTTCTATACTTCTTATTCGTACAGAACACAGGAGACAAAGTGGTCTTTCTCCACCTCGCGCAGGGAGCAGACATGCTGCGCGCAAGCGGCTGTGGCGTTGGGGCAGCGCGCTGCAAAGCGGCAGCCGGGCTTTGGCTCGATGGGGCTTCGCACTTCGCCGGTCAGGATCTGCCGCTTGGCGTTTCGGGCAGACAGGTCGGGAATGGGAATGGCGGACAAAAGCGCCTTGGTATAGGGGTGCATGGGATTGTGGAACAGCTCCTTGCTGGGTACGCGCTCCACACATTGACCCAGGTACATCACAGCGATCTCGTCGGAGATATGCTTTACCACAGACAGGTCGTGGGTGATAAACACATAGGTCAGTCCCAGCTCGTCCTGAAGATCCATCATCAGGTTCAGGATCTGCGCCTGAATAGACACGTCCAGAGCGGACACCGGCTCGTCACAGACGATGAAGTCGGGATTTACCGCCAGCGCTCGGGCCACGCCGATGCGCTGCCGGCGGCCGCCGTCCAGCTCGTGGGGGTAGGAGTTGATGAAGCGCTGGGCCAGGCCCACGGTATCCATCAGGTCCTTGACCTTTTTCTGAATTTCCTGCCGGTTTTTCATCAAGCCGTTGGCAATAATGGGCTCTGCAATGATCTCACTGACCGACATGCGGGGATTCAGAGAGGAGTAGGGGTCCTGAAAAATCATCTGGGCGCGCAGGCGCATCTTTTTCATCTGCGCCGGGCGCAGCTTATAGATGTCCTGCCCATCCAGCAGCATTTCACCGGAGGTGGGCTCCAGCAGGTTCAGCATCAGCCGGCCCAGGGTGGACTTTCCGCAGCCTGATTCCCCTACGATGCCCAGCGTCTTGCCCTTTTGGATGGAAAGGCTCACATCATCCACCGCATGGAGCATGCCGCGGGGCGTTTTGAAATATTTCTTTAAGTGGTTTGCCTGAATAAAAGCCTCAGCCATAACTTATACCTCCTGTCCCGGAGTGGAATCGTCCGCCTGCTGGGGACGCAGGGCCATTTTCCCCTCCATGAGATGGCAGCAGATCTGGTGTGTGCCCTCCTGATAGGTGGGGCTGCACTCCTGCTTGCACCGCTCCATGCATTGAGGACATCTGGGGTGGAACTTACACCCTGCGGGCAAATCAGTGGGGTCGGGCATCAAGCCGGGAATGGGCTTAAGCCGCTCTGCCTCGTCGTCCAGGCGGGGCACCGAGTTGAACAGACCCACCGTATAGGGATGATGGGGCTTGGAGGGATCAAAGATGTCCTCCACAGTCCCGTACTCAATGATCTCACCGGCGTACATGATGGCCACGTCATCACAGGTCTGAGCCACCACGCCCAGATCGTGGGTGATCAGCAGCATGGAGGTGTTGAACCGCTGCTTCAAATCCTCCATCATGTCCAGCACCTGGGCCTGAATGGTCACGTCCAACGCTGTGGTGGGCTCGTCTGCGATGACCAGAGCGGGCTCACACACCAGCGCCATAGCGATGACCACGCGCTGCTTCATACCGCCGGAAAACTGGTGGGGATACTCATTTTTGCGCTCGGTGGGGATGCCCACCATGTCCAGGATCTGATCCACACGCCGGTCAATTTCCGGATCGCGCTTACGGCCGTGCTTTTTTCCGGGCTTTCCCGGTTTGCCCGGCTTTCCCTTTTCCAGCGCCTGGTGGAGCTCCAGAACCTCGGCGATCTGATCGCCGATGGTAATGACCGGGTTCAAGCTGCTCATGGGGTCTTGGAAAATCATCGAAATCTTTTCACCGCGAATGCGCAGCTGCATTTCCTCCAGAGACAGGCGCAGCAGATCCTCGCCGTCAAAGACGATGCTGCCGGAGCGGATGTTTCCGGTGCGCTCCGGGAGCAGGCGCAGAATGCTTTTTGCCGTGGTGGTTTTTCCGGCGCCTGTCTCACCTACAATTCCCAGGGTTTTGCCCCGGCGCACCTGAAGATCAATGCCGTTTACGGCACGGACAATACCTTCTTCGGTGTCATAGCTGACTTCCAGATTGCGGATGTCCAGTAAGATGTCGTTCATGATGCTCCCCCTTCCTTTATTTCAGCTTCGGGTCGAGGGCGTCACGAAGTCCATCGCCCAAGAAGTTACAGGCCAATACGGCCAGCATGATGGTCAGGCCTGGGAACAGAACCAGATGGGGATAATCCCGCATGAACTCCTGACCTTCCGTCAGAATGG
Source organism: Lawsonibacter sp. LCP25S3_E2 (assembly GCF_052117285.1). Classification (NCBI taxonomy): domain Bacteria; kingdom Bacillati; phylum Bacillota; class Clostridia; order Eubacteriales; family Oscillospiraceae; genus Lawsonibacter; species Lawsonibacter sp. LCP25S3_E2. Next base: position 14,921 of record NZ_JBQKJL010000010.1, on the reverse strand, counting down.
AGCCCCACTCGGGTTCCGGGGGCTGAACGCCCAGGCCGATAAAGCTCATGGAGGCTGCGGTCAGAATTACGCCGCCCAAGGCCAGGGTGGCCTGCACAATGATGGGGCCCATTGCGTTGGGCAGGATATGCCGGATGATAATGCGGGCGGTAGAGGTGCCGCCGCAGCGGGCCGCTTCGATAAACTCGCTGTTCTTAATGGTCAGCACAGAGGAGCGGACGATCATGGCGAACTGAGGAATCAGTGAGATCATAATGGCCAGCAGCAAATTCATAACGCCCTGGCCCAGGGCAGACACCACGCAGATGGCCATCAAGGTAGAGGGAATGGCCATCAGTACGTCCATAAACCGCATGACGATGATGTCGGTCTTTCCACCGTAAAAGCCGGAAATCGCGCCCACGGCGCCACCGGCCACCATAGCGCCCAGTACCGACACAAAGCCGATAAACAGGGAGATCCGGGCACCATAAATGATGCGCAGCAGCAGGTCACGGCCGTAGCTGTCCGTTCCAAACCAGTGCTGCAGGCTGGGACCCTGATTTTTGTTCATCAGGTCGTGGATGATGATAGTATCATAGTCCACCACCAGACCCACCAGCAGGGAGGCCAAGATGATTCCCAAGATAATGATCAGACCACAGACGGCCAGCTTGTTTTTCAGCAGCTGATGCCAGATCATGCCCAGCTGAGAACGCTTTTTGGGCATTGCATGTGTGTTTTCCAAAGACTTTCTTGCCATGATACCACCTCCTCACTTCTGATACTGGGCCTTGATGCGGGGGTCCACATAGGCGTAAATAATATCAACGGCCAGGTTTACAAGGCCAAACAGAATGGCCAGCAGCAGGGTACATGCCATTACCGTAGGCACGTTTTGAGAGCGGATGGAGTTGATCAGCAGGCTGCCGATGCCGGACATACCAAACACAGATTCCGTAATCACAGACCCGGCCAGCATTCCGCCGAAGTTCACACCTACCACGGTGATCAGGGGGATCAGCGCGTTGGGCAGGCAGTGGCGGAAGATGATGCGCTGCTTGGAAGCGCCCTTTGCGTATGCGGTGGTGACATAGTCCTGCCGGATGACTTCCAGCATGGTGGAGCGGGTCATACGCAGCAAAGTGGCGAAGGTAGAGGCCGAGCTGGTAATGGCGGGCAGGATAAAGCAGGCGAAGGTATCCGAGCCGTAGGACGGAAGCCAGCCCAGCTGTGCGGAGAACAAGATGATCAGCATAAGACCCAGCCAGAAGGGCGGCACGGAAATGAATCCCAGTCCCAACACCGTGGTCAGATTATCGATCCAGGAGTACTGCTTCACCGCCGACAAAATGCCCAGCGGAAGGCCGATGATGGTGGCAAACAGTACGCTCAGCAAAGCCAGCTTCAATGTGGTGGGGAAGCGGGCGATGATCTCGTCCACCACGGGCTGTTTGCTGGTATAGGAGGTTCCGAAATCCCCGTGCAGGGCATCTCCCATGTAGTTTAAGTACCGGATGGGGATCGGATCGTTTAGTCCCAGTTCCTCGTTGAGCTGTTCAATCGCTTCTGGAGTTGCTTTTTCTCCCAGCAGCAGTCGGGCGGGGTTTCCGGGCATAAAACTCATGATGGTGAAAATGACAAATGACACACCAATGATAACTGGTATCATCAGCGCCAAGCGCTTGAGTATGTATTTATACATATAGGCGTCCCTCCTAAGGCACCCCGTTGCTAGGCTGCCGAGAACTTTCTGTTTTAAAATAGGCGATGGTACTTAAAAAGTACCATCGCCCGGCTGGAATGCTTATTCCCAGCTAAATTCGTACAGATTGTAGAAAGACCAGGGATTCGCAGTAACACCCTTGAGATCCTTGTTGGCGGCGATGTTTTTCGTATTCCAAATGGTGGGAATCATAGGCACTTCATTGCTGAGCAGGATCAGAAGCTCCTGATAGATCGCGGCGCGCTCGTTCTCATCCAGAGTCACACGGGCGGTCTCCAGCAGTTCGTCGACCTTAGGATTGTTGTATTTGCTGTAATTGCGGATTTCCATCTGGGAAGAGTGGACCGCAGTGTACAGCACCTCGTCGATGGTGGGCGCGGTGAAGGTACCGCCGTCTACAATAATGTTGGCAGTTCCGGAGACGGCAGCATCGTCAAATGCGGAGCGCTCCAGCTGGCTGATCTCGGCGTTGATGCCGATCTCCTTCAGAGAATTCTGAAGCACCTGAGCCAGTTTAGACGCCTTGGTATTGTAGAGGATGATCTTAATGGGGGTATTTCCATCGACGCCGGCCTTGTCAAAGAGCTCCTTGGCCTTTTCCAGATCATAAGGATACTTGGTCACATCGTCGGTATAGCCCAGGTACTCAGGAGTGGCGAAGGTATCCACAATGGTGCCGTCGCCGTCCATAATACCATACAGCATGGATTCCTTGTCGGTGGCATAGGCCATAGCCTGTCTGGCCTCCAGACTGTCAAAGGGAGCGATCGAGCAGTTGAGCTGGATGAAGTTCATGCCGAAAGCCTGGCCCTTGTGCAGCACCAGATTCTCGTTTTCTTCGATGCGCTTGAAGCTGCTCTGCTGTACGTCCACATAGGCGTCGATGTCGCCGGACTCCAGGCTGAGCACAGCGGAGTTGGCATCGGTGATGACCTGGTACACCACATTCTTGATGGGCACCTCGCCCATGTGGTAATACTCATTGGCCTTCAGAATGACCTGCTCGCCAACCTTCCAGTCCTCCACATAGTAGGGACCGGTGGTAACGGGCCGCTGGGCGTAGGCTTCCTCGCCCATGGACTCAAAGGCCGCCTTGGAGATAATACCGGCAGTGGGCAGCGCCATGGCAAACAGGAACTCGGGATAGGGACCGTCCAGCTTTACCTTTACGTTGCTGTCATCCACCTTCTCCACACCCACTACACGGGCAAAGCTGGGGACAGCCATGGGCATCTCCATGCCGCGCTGGAGGGAGAACACAACGTCATCCACCGTCATGTCGGTGCCGTCAGAGAACTTCACGCCGGACTTAATTTTAAAGGTATACTCGGTTCCGTCCTCAGAGATGGTCCAGCTCTCGGCGATGCAGGGGTTGATTTCATAGGTCTCGCTGTCCATGCGAACCAGGGGGTCGTAGATGGACAGGTTGATGCGCATGCCGTTGTCATTCAGATTGTTGTGCGTGTCAAAATTGGGAGTATCGCCATAGTGACCGATGATCAAGGTGTCCTTTGCGGTAGTTCCGGAGGCGCTTGCACCGGAGCTCTTGCTGGTATTGTCACCGCCTCCGCCGCAAGCGGCAAGAGACAAGGTCATTGCTGCGGCTAAAAGCAATGAGATTAGTTTTTTCATTGTGGTACCTCCTCCAATTTTTTTTAAACGTACAACCCGGTTGGCTGCAATTGAGAATTACTTAAACTGTGCCCACTGCTCCGTCTCCAGAGGCTGCCAGTACTCGGTGGTAACGGTCTCCAGATCGAAGAACTCCTGGTAGGGATCGACCTTCTTATAGGCCTCATAGGGACCGTCCCAATTTTTGCGGCGCTCCTTGTAGGCGTGATGGCCTTCCAGGGAGTCATACTCAAAGATCATGATAAACACGCCGGTGGGATTGCCCTCCCGGTCGGTCTGACGGTAATACTTGGCGCTGACCCACTCGGGGAACAGCTCCTTGTAATTGTCCTTCAGGAACTGGAACCAATCCCGGATGATCTGGTCATAAGCAGCGGGATCAATGTCCTTCTTCAGACGCCAAGTCTCATACTCTAAAAACCGCATGTTCAATTCCTCCTAAATTTGTCGTTTGATAATCCGTATGGTTTCTTCCCAGATATAACATTTGAATGGCGAGATTTACATCAAGGACGGGGATATGGTAAAGATTTGATATTTCACGGGCGAATGTGGTCAAATTGCTGCACTCCAGCAGGATTGCGCCGATGGTTTCATCCCGCTCCAGCAAAAGCTTGGCTGCGTTGCATACATCCTGGGCCATCAACTGGTAATCCTGGGGACAGGTTCCCTCCAGCACGACCTGGCGGAAATGAGGCTGGTCTTCCATGCCCTGAATGACCAGGCGGGAGGGATCTGCGTTGGCGCCCAGTAAATGCTGTGTGCTCAGCAGCTGGGAGTGACCGGTGATAATACCGATTTTTCGGTTCTTCCCAATGAGACATTGCGCCAAAGGAAGCAGCACCAGACTAGAGGAAATAATGGGAACGCTTACGCTCTGGGCCAGATCGGCCTGATAGAGTGCCATCAGGCCACAGTCTCCGGCGATGGCGGCTACGCCTTCCTGTTCCAGCTTTTGAGCCGCCATGCACAGGTGGTCACGCGCCTGGGGAGATCCGTGGATCAGATCCCGGTAGCTTCCCGGAACCATCCCATAGCGAATGGGAAAGGGGAAGGTTCCGGGCATGCCCGGATCGCCGACGATGCGGTCTCCGGCGCTTTCGAACATCAAAACCCCGATGGGGGCCGATGCATCAGGCCTTGATCTTTGCAATCAGTTCCACCTCGCAGCAGGCACCCAGGGGGAGGGCCGCGACGCCCACTGCACTGCGGGCATGTACACCACAGCTGCCAAATACCTTCCCCAGCAGATCGGAAGCTCCGTTTACCACCTTGGGCTGATCGGTAAAATCGGGCGCGCTGTTTACAAAGCCGCTGATTTTGACGATCCGCTCAATGCGGTCCAGGGACCCCAGGGCCTGCTTGATGGCGCCCAGGCAGTTCAGCGCACAGACCTGAGCGGCCGCGTAGCCCTGCTCCAGGTCCAGGTCCTGCCCCACCTTGCCGGTGTAGGCCAGTTTCCCGTCTACCATGGGCAGCTGGCCGGAAATATAAATCCAGCCGTCTTCCACGACACTGGGGGCATAGTTGGCAACCGGAGCGGCGAGCTGAGGAACCTCAAACCCCAGCTGCTTTACCTTGTCTTCGTACATGTTTGCCGACCTCCTCAAAAGAGCTTTTGCAGCTCGCCGGAGGTGAACTGTTCCACCTCAAAGTGGTAGCCCTCGGGGCCGGTGAAGAAAAACGACTCCAGAGCCATGTCCTTCACCTGCTTAATGGGGGACAGGCCTTCCACACCCTTTGCGCCCTCCAGAGCCTTGTGCACGTCATGGATGTTGCTGACGGTGAGGCTGATGAGCACGCTGCTGGTGGAATCCACCTGGATGGAACCGGAAGCGTTGTCCACCGCGCCCAGGAAGGATTTATCCTTCAGATGATAGACGCAGGCCCATCCTGGATCATAGGCTACGCTCAGTCCCAGCGTCTCGGAAAAGAATTCCTTGGCCTTGGGAAGGTCGTTAAAGTACAGGAACGTAATATTGGATGTTAAATCCAGCTTTGCCATTGAAAGTCCTCCTTTACCAGGGCTTTTTGTAATCGGGGGCGCGGCCTACTTCCGCAATCAGCTTCTTCAGGACGGCGGCCAGGTTGTCGATATCCTGATGATTGTTGAAGTACTGGCAGGAAATACGGAAGCCGCCCACATAATCGGTGAAGCGGTGGGCCACAAAAATGTTCTGGGCGTGAAGCTTCTTCAGAATGGCCCGCTCGGTATCCAGATCCTCAAAGATCCGGGCAATTACAATGCCGGCCCGGCGTCCGGGATCCTTGTGGGTGATAATGGTGGCTCCGATGGCCTCCAGCTGCTCCATGCAGTATGCGCTCAGCTCCTCCACACGGGCCTGGATGTTCTCAATGCCGATCTCATTGACCAGAGCCAGAGACTCGCCCAGAGCCACAGCGCCGGGATAGTTGGAGGTGCCGCCGATCTCAAACTTGCGGGCGGTCATGTCAAACTCCCAGTCGTTGACGGAGGAGGCAGCGGGATTCTCCCAATAGCCGCCCCAGCCCTCGGGGGGCTCCTTGGTGTTCAGGTAACCGTGATACACGCTCTTCAGCTTGGGCAGCGTCTCCTTGTTGATGTACAGCACGCCGGTGCCGAAGGGGGAGTTGAGCCACTTATGTCCGCCGGCCGTGAGAATATCCACATGGAACTGTTTGGTATCCAGCTTGTTGACGCCCAGCTCCTGGACGGCGTCCACCACCAGGAAAATGCCTCTGGACTTGCAGAAATCACCGATTTCCTTCAAATCCATCCGCCAGCCGTTGCACCACTCTACGGTGGACAGGACGATCAGCCGGGTGCGGTCATCACACAGCTTTGCAAAGTCCTCGGCGGTGAAGCGGGTGTCAGCGGTTTTGGCTACGCGGATCTCAATGTTCTTCTCCTTGCGCATAACGCACCAGGGAAGGGCCACCTGGATAAACTCCAGATTGGTGGTGATGATGTTGTCACCGTCCTGAAGCTCAATACCGTTGGCAGCGATGTTCAGGCCGTGAGAGGTGCTTTCCACCAGAGCAATCTCCTCGGGGTCTGCGTTCAGGAGCTTGCGGGCCTCTTCATAGGCCTTGTGCCGCTTGGCATCCATAGCGATATGGTGGGCACTGGAGTTTGCCTCGTCCTGGCGAGCGGAGAAGTCCGCCAGATCTTTCAGTGCCTGTACCGTGCGCTGGGGAGCGAAGCTGACGCAGGCTGCATCCAAAAATGTCATGGTCTCCAATACGGGCCACTCGCGCTTTCTGATTGCCTCAAAATCTACAGACATATTCGTTTCCTCCTGTAATTTTTTTGAAATCAGTGGTGTTCAACCTCTCTTGTCGTCTGTGGATTTAAAATAGCATAGATCAGGTTTGGGTTCTGTAAAATAATTTACAGTTTTCAGCTTTGTGCACAAAATATTTTTTCGTCAAAGGGCGAATTTATTTAAAATTACAGGTGAAAAAAACTCTTCTTATTTATAGTTTAGTGTGATATTATATACGACATGAATTAGAAATTATACAACTTTCCTCATTTGGATGTTCCGTGCATATAGCCGGAACGCGACTGTGATAGGAGTAAGTTTATGAATTTTGACGGTTTTTCTCCATGGCTTCGCCTGGACCCCAATTTACTGCACCCATTAGTGGAAAATCAGGCTGTGGTTCATCTGCGCAGGAAGCAGCCGATTTTCTATCAAGGGGATATGCCGCGCAGCGTTTATGTGGTAAAAGAGGGACGTGTATGCATCACTACATATTCACAGTCCGGCATTGAGCAGCAGCTCTATATCGCAGAACAGGGGGCACTGTTTGGAGAGCATTCCAGTTTGTTGGAAATTCCTCATACAACTTCTGCGGTCTCAATTGTAGATTCTACAATCTATGCCATTCCTCTGCACGAATTTCAGGCGAAGCTGGAACAGTTTCCGGAATTGACCAAATGTGTCCTGCAAATCATTTCCAGAAAGAATTCCTTACTGATCAAGCGGCTGTTATCACAATCTTCTTATGACTCCCTGCAGCGCATTGCCCAGGCCTTGCTGGATATTTCCCAGGAGTATGGGATTCCATCTGCCGAGGGAGTAGAAATTTCCATTCGGTTCAGCCATCAGGATGTGGCAAACCTTCTTCATACCAGCCGCGTCACGGTTACCAAAGCCTTTCAGTTTTTAAGCCAAAAGGGCATTATTATGAGGAAAAAAAGCCATGTTGTGATCTGTGATATGGACGCACTGTGCAAGCTGACGGCGGACAGCTGGCAGCCATAAGGGGAGCAAAACAGAAAAGAAAATGCTGATGTGGATCGGGCGGCAGATGTGCTGTGGCCCGATCCACGATTTTTATCATACGCAAAAAAGGAGAGTTACTGGGAGTTTGTCCCATCAGTTTGAGGACAGGAAGAGGACGCGCTTTGTATGTAAGTAAAACATAGACCGCCTGCCAGCATAACAAAAATCAGAACTGCAGACAGTGCGTGCCACCCCAGACACTGAATGATGCTGCCGGCGGCCGGAGGGCCCAGGAGCATGCCGCAGTTGCTGGCCAGGTTAAAAAGCGCGATGGCGGTTGGGAGGTCCTGAGCATTGCGGGGTGCCTGTGAGATCATGGTCCATAGGCAGGTGGAAGCAGCGCCCTCGAAAAACGGATAGATGAGGGCGAATGGAAGCATAGCAATGGGGCTTGGCATAAAAAATGCGGCGCCGGCCATGATCCCATATCCCCAGCAGGAAATAACGCCCATCTTTTTGCGAGATACCCGGTCGATAAGCCCACCGGCAATGATGACAGCGGGAATGGAGATCATGGCAAACAGGCTGATGAGCCAGTTTGCCTGTGTGGAGGTGAAGCCCAGCTGTTCCGTCCAGCAGCTGGGGGCCCAGGTAACAAATCCAAAGCATGCAAAGCAGAAGCAGAACATAGCCATACATGTGGCTAAAACGGGGAGCTGGACCATCACCCGGCGGATGGAAGCGGCAGGAGGTTCCTGCGTGCGCTGCGGGGTATTTTGGGTGCCCTCCTGGGGCAGATGAATGATGAGCTGGCTGGCAATGCCCATGGCTCCACAGAATATTATCCCCGCCCACCAGACGCCGTGCCAGTCCCAACGCTGGAGAATGGCTGGGGCGAAAAAAAAGCACAGTGCCTGGGCCACGAACTGCCAAGAGGACCAGATCCCGGTGGGAAGTCCGCGCTTTTCTATGGGAAAACAGTGGGCGATGATGGTCGGGACTGCCACAGCGATCATTCCAGCGCCAAATCCTTCTATCATGCGGCTGATGAGAAGGAGCGGGAACGTGCTGGCCCACAGGCCGATGATTCCGCCGGTTATGGCCGCGGACAAAGAGAGGACACAGGCGCGTTTGGCGCCCAACCAGCGGGTGAGCATAGCTGTTGGAAACGCCATCAGAATTCCCATGACACTGAACACAGAGGATAGCCAGCCCGCAGAAGCTTTATCAATGGCAAAGACATCCTGGAGCACTCCCAGACAGGGAACGACTTTGTTTTGTGCCGCAGCAATGGAAATTCCCGCCAAAATGGAGGTAATGGTTACCAACCACGGGCGATTCATATACGATTCCTCCTGATTGAAACGTCAAAATAAGGTGGCAAAGCAGCTCTCAGAAGAGGGAATGAGAGACTGCTTTGCCAAATAAATAAACTTGGAAAGAGGGTTCCCAAACTATTTCATTAGGGGATACACGCGGCTGCGCAATAACCGGTGCGCATGGCTTCCAAAATTTTGCCGGCCTTTCGGCTGTCACCGACAAATATCATTTCATCCACCAGTTCACTCCAAGGATCGTATTTGGCGCTGTTTGCTTTCATACCTGCAGCAATGAGAACGGTATCCGCTTCCAACAGCTGCTCTTCTCCGTGGGCGTTTTGAATTTTCACACCGCGCTCCTCCACGCAGAGTACTTTGGCGGAACAATAGGAGTGGACCGATTCCTCCAGCTTCTGCAGGAGATGGCGCCAGTGGATGTAAGGTGCGTCCTTGGCCAGAGCATCCTTCATTTCCACAATGGACACATCTTTGCCGCCCAGTGCCAGGCCCAGCCCCTCTTCACAGCCGGCCAGCCCGCCGCCAATGATGACCACCTTCTGGCCCACGGAAAGATCCTTTTTGAATAGATCTGTGATGTGATGTACATTTGGCCGGTCAATGCCGGGGATGGGGGGGATAATGGGCTCAGCACCACAGGCTACGATCAGCACGTCAGGTGCTTCGGAGCGGATGAGCTGCTCTGTTACCTCGGTATGAAGGCGAACTTCGATATTTGCTTCGCCTGCCACATTGGCGCGCATTCCGTCCAAAAATTCCACAATATCTTTTTTGAAGGAGATCTCTTTAGCGTATCCCAGGTTGGCCCCCAATTCTCCGCTCATCTCACACAAAACCACCTGATGCCCCCGGCGAGCAGCGGTGATCGCCGCTTCCATACCGGCAGGGCCTCCGCCGGCAATTAAAAATTTCTTGCTGCGGCGGATGGGGGCTTCGGAGCGGGTCGTTTCATATTCCCGGCCCAGGATTGGATTGACGGTGCAGCGCAGTACGCCGATGTCAAAGGGAACATGGGGGATAAAGCCGGCACTGATGCACTCCTCACAGCGGATGCACTTGATGATTTTATCTGCGTTTCCCTCTTTGGCCTTTCTGGGCCACTCAGGATCGGCAAGCATTTGGCGGGCAGCCAACACCAGGTCCGCCTTTTTCTCCCGCAAAATCTGTTCCATGTGGGCAGGATCGTTTAAACCACCGACCACAGAAACCAGGGAATGCTTCAAAACAGCTTTGATTTTGGCCGCGTTTTCTACGTTGCAGCCTCTGGGATAAAAGACCGTTGGGAACATGCGGGCCGCGGTATTGGTGTCGTGGAAGGTAGCGGCAGAGACGTGGATGATGTCCACCTTGCCGTCCAGCAATTTGCAGAATTCCACAACCTCGTCAATGTTCATGCCGCCTGGGGTGTCCTCTTCGCTGCTGAGACGATACTCCAAAATTAAGTTAGGACATTTTTGGTGTACCCGGTCTACCACCATCAGAGGGAAGCGGGCCTTGTTCTCAAGGGAGCCGCCGTAGTTGTCCGTGCGGTGATTATTCAAATCAGAGAGGAACTGATTGAGAAGCCAGCCATGTCCGCCGTGGATGTTGATAACGTCGCAGCCGGCAAATTGTGCCATAAAAGCTGCGTCGGCGTAGGCATCCGCGATCATGTTCATCATGTCCTCGTCCATCTCGATGACCGGATCGCCATAGAGGTTTGCCTCCATGGCACTGGGGCCGATGACATAGCCGCCGGGGGCCAAAAATTCCCCCTTGGCCCGACAACCGGCGTGGGTCAGTTCCACTGCCGCCAGGGCGCCTCCGCGATGGACAGAATCAATGGCCTGGATCAAAGAGGACAGGGTATTGGTGTCGTCCAGGTGGGGCATGGTGGGGTGTGCATGGTCAGTGAGACTGTGGACGCCTGCCTCACCCAGGGTTACTATGGCTGCCCCCCCTCGTGCGATTCGGCCATAGTGCTCAAAGGCCTCGCGGGTGTAAAAGGGAGACACGCCGCTGTGGTCAATGGGAGCGGACTCGATTCTGTTTTTAATATACACATTTCGGATTCTCAAGGGAGAAAACAAATGTGGAAAGTAGGTGTTCATAACAAAAATCCTCCTGAATATGCTGTGCCTTGGGATTGGGCCAAACCCGCAAGTTATGTAGGAAACGCGCAGAAAAGCAAGGTATGGTTACTGCTGAAGGGAGCGACCCTTTTCCTTGTTGATTTGTACCCACAAATCGGCGTTTTTGATGTTCAGAGCCACTGGGTCGAAAACGGGATGTTCAATGCCCGCTTTGCGCTGCTTATCATAGCTTCGCAGAGCCTTTACCGCGGGTCCGCAGATGATGACGATCAATGTGAGGTGCGCCCAGGTCAGAATACCGCCGCCGATATCCGTAATATTCCAGACTCTGGTAATGGGCCAGGAACTGGAAATAAACACCATGAAGAGGAAACACAGACGCAGAACATTCAAAATGGTCTTTTGAACGGCGCTGGGCAGCTTGGAAGCCAAATAGGTGATATGGATCTCGGCTTCCAGGTAATAGCTCATAAGAGAGGTAAAGGCAAAGGTGGTGATGAGGAAGGCCACGATGATTTCGCCCAGGGGGAGGACAGAGGCGATGGCGCTCTGGACATATGGAATGCCATCAGGCAGGCCGGGGAGGTACTCCACCATCATGTTTCCGTCTAAACCAAGGACGTTGTAGCAGTTTGTGCACAGCATGCAAAGGGCGGAAATGGTGCACACCACCAGGGTATCAATGTAGACGGACAGGGCCTGAACAAGACCCTGATCACAGGGATGATCCGCATCCACCGCGGCGGCGGGAGCGGTGCCGGTGCCCTGACCGGCTTCGTTGGAATAAATGCCCCGGCGCACGCCCCAGACCAGGGCGGTGCCCATCATGCCGCCGAATGCGGAGCGGGGATTAAAGGCGGAAGAGAAAATGAGGCCAATGGTGCCAGGCAGCCGGGAAAGATTGGCGCCAATGAGGATTACCGCAATGACCAGATAAACAATGCACATCACCGGAACAATTTTGCCCGCCAAATCAGCCAGACGGCGGATACCGCCGAAGATAATCAGCGCCATGGCCACGGCAATCATGAGACCCACGATCCATGCCGGGATATGAAAGGCGTTTGCTACTGCGGTGGATATGGTGTTGGACTGGACACAGGGGTTTCCGAATACGTTGCTCATTACCAGAATTACCGCCATGGCAGTGCCAAACCACTTGATCCCCATGGCACGTTCGGCATAATAAGCCTGTCCGCCAATGTACGTACCGTCCTCTTTGCGTGTCTTATAGATCTGCGCCAAGGTACACTCGATAAAAGCGGAGGCAGCGCCCAGAATAGCACTCATCCACATCCAGAAAATGGCACCGGGGCCGCCCATAAAGATCGCCGTTGCCGTGCCGGCAATGTTGCCGGTGCCGACGCGGCCGCCCACAGCCAACATAAGAGCCTGTAAATTCGAAATGCCTCGTTCTTGATTGGAATCGTCGGAATGGAACAGCAGCTTGAACATTTGCGGGATACAGCGAAACTGTACGCCCCGCGTCATTATGGTAAAAAACAGACCGATGGCCAGCAGAACCCAACAGATATTGTCATGCCACACAATACCGACAATTGCGCCTGTAATGTTGTCAAATGCACTCAGAAAAGCGTTCACAAAATCCCTCCTAAATGATTGCGCAGGTGTTAGGTTTTCCGTTCACAGGGGTATAACTTTTCCGAATTCGGTGACGCAAGTATACTGCATTTAGGAGGGGGTGAATATTCAAAAAATTTTTGTCAAATTATAATATATTTTGATTTAACGAAAAATAATATAATTTTACTCAATATATCTCGAAGAAATTTATATAAGTTGACGGTGTTTATCTTGATGAGACCGATCTGCTGTGGTATGATGGGACAAAAAATTGTTCTTTTTTGTCTGGAGGTAAGATCAGTGAGCTCGTTACTTTCCCTCCCGGCCACAATTGAGCAGCAGCTTTCCTATTGGAAGTGGGATTTTACGTCGTTGGATCTGTTTTCCGGGGAATTGGCGTACAGTTTGATCTATGACAATGTCCGCCCAGACCGGATTCAGGAGGCGCTGCAGACGGTGGGTATGGATACCTTACCAAATTATTTTATTTTAATTCAGATTGATGACTATTTGGCCATTTCCAAACAGTTGGAGATTACAAGGGAATTTTTTCAAAAGGATTTGGTGGTCAATACCATCCGCTCCTGCTTGGAAAATCTTCAGGTGCCTGGGTTTGCGGCAAATTTAATTAACTCGGACCGGGTCATTTGCTTTCTGTGCCTGGAGGAACTTCCACTTGAGCCGGTGGAAGACTTTCTGGGTTTTTTGTCTCGGAAATCCGACGCAGGGTCTACCTTCATACTTCATATACCCTATCGGTCAGCACCAGCGGACGGTGTACCAAACTGTCCCATTTTCCTGCTATGTATGTCCAGGTTGAGCAAGCGCTCAATCGCAGCTTTTATTGTGGGCAGGGCGCCGATTTATGTGTGCAGACGATCGATGCTTCTGCGGCCCCCATTGATATGAAGAGCCATTACAGCAGTTTGCTGGCTGCCATCAGTCAACATGACCACAGCTTAATGCGGCAGCGGGTCGATCTTCTGTTTCGTGATCTGAATGAAGCGCAGTTTCTGCCGCAACGCGTTCGCATTGAAGTGATTCGCTTGATCTGCCGGCTGGAAAGCCACTGTCTGGAGTGCGGCATTCCGGAAGGGACGGTGGAGGGGATTTCCCGCCATGCTTCGGAAGAGATTTTGTCCAGTCCATTCTTTTTAGGCATACAAGCCTTATTTTCTGCCTTTTGTGAGCAGGTGTCCTATTGTCTGGAGCGGTATACTATAAGTGGAAGCTGTGAATTGGAAGCTTCTATCAAAGCCTATATTGCGGAGCATTATAGACAGAATATTCGTCTGCAAGATATTGCGGAGACGTTTCATTTCAGTTCCAGCTATTTTACTCAAGTGTTCAAAAAGCATTTTGGGATGACTTTGACCGAGTATGTAACCCAATTTCGGGTGGAAAAGAGCCAGCAACTGCTGCTGGAATATAATCTTCCGGTGGAAGCGGTTGCGGCCGAGGTTGGATTTAATAGCTATAGCTATTTTTGTACGATTTTTAAGAAACTGTCGGGGATGACGCCAAAAGAATACAGAACCTGCATGGTACATGCGGGATAAAAATGTGCAGGGGGATTTCTGAGCGGCCAGTGTGCCGCAGACGGTAGGTTTGCCGGACCCAGGGGCCAGGGAGAGACTAGAGTCCGTTTGGAAGAAAATAAGCTGACAGCAGCGCAGGCGGCGATGGTATCTTGAAAGCTTTATTTTGCTTAGGGGCGTGCCGGCTGATCCAATACATATTGGCCGCATCGATAAGCCGAATGAGAGGGCTGATGGGGGAGACCGCAGGATTGGCTGCTCTTTCTTGTATATTTGGGGAAATGGGCACCGGAATTGATTTCCGGTGCCCATTTTATTGATGTTTGGTATGCTGAGCAGACAGAGGGGCTATGAAATCATACCTCCTGGGCAGCGGGGGCCTTGGTGCACAGACTGACAATTACATAGACAATTGCGGAGGGGATGATGGGAAGAATAGCGCCGGGAATGATTCCGGAGCCGGGCAGTACGACGCCCAGGTTCGTCACGACTACCGTCACAACACCGGCAATGGAGGCGGCAGCTGCACCCGTTGCGTTACCGCGCTTCCAAAGCACGCCGCCCACAAAGGGGACAAAACAAGAGGCGGCCAGGAACGCATACACGGAGTTCAGCAGTCCCAGGATACTGCTGGAGGCAAGGGCCAGAGCGGTGGAAGTGAACATAAAGCCGACATTCACGATCAAAGTGATGGTTTTCAGCTGAGATTCAGAGGGAGTCTTCTTCAGTGCTGCGAATTCCAGTCAAACGGAGCGCCCGTTCCGGAGGAACGGTGCGCCCATTCCAACGCAAACGGCGTAGCCGTTCCATTCCAAACGGCGTGAAGCGCCGTCCATCCGTTC
>NZ_JBQKJL010000009.1:0-155385 GCF_052117285.1 Lawsonibacter sp. LCP25S3_E2 | reverse complement strand
TATAGAGGGCCGGCAGGCAATTTTTATTGGTATGATATTGTTTTGGAGCAGCAAAACAGGCCTAACATTAGCTGCGCTAACTTCAAAACCTCCCTTTTGACCTTAATGTCAAAATGTAGTACAAACCACTTTTCTATTCCACACATCTTGGCCGTCACTTTTTTAAGGTGACGGCCTTTTTTCTTTTCAGATAAAATCAAAATGAGAGCCCAAAGGGCATTACGCACAGGAGGAAATTAACTTGGATCGAAAACAGTATTTTGAAGAACTACATATTGCGCTCACGCGGGAGGGTTTCACCTCCCAGCCTGAGCAGGACGAATTGCTTCCTGTGGAGTGGGATGGTCTCCCCCTCTGCCGGATTACAGCGGACGGAGGCGTTCGCTACTGGCAGGAGGATGTAGCGACGCCGGAACGGGAACGAGCCTGTGAGCGAGCCACCGATCTGGCCTGTACCGTGCGTGAGTACATGACGCTGCTGGAACAGGCTCCGCCCCTGCAAGCCCAAAGCCTGACCGGTGACTACCGCCTGCTGGCTGACTTCAACGGAGCCGTGCTGGCTGCCCATCCCACCCGGCTTGGCGTCCAATTCGTCACATGGGGCTGGAGCTTCGACCGCACAGGTCTCAACCAGGGCAATTACTTTCAGGAAAACTATGTAGGTGCCAAGCAGGACTTCGCCATCCGCGCTGGCCTCATTTCCAAACAGCAAATTTTCAATCAGGAGCAGCTTGTTGAAATCTACCGGTGCTGCTCTGACACCTTGGACGCTGGTTTTGACTTGACTGCCGAGCAGGAAAAGTGCATCCGGAGTGTTCAGGAGCAGATTGCCATTGCAGCTCCCGATACTCTGGAGCGCATAAGAGAGCAGGAGCAGCACCCCATGGAACCCTACAACCAAGAACCGATCTTGTAATATTCAGGCGCCGGAGTTTTGGAAATAAGACTCCGGCGCTTTTTTATTGCCTCAAACCAGACAGGAGGATTGAAGATTGGAGCAAAAGAACGAACAAAAAGTGCCGCTGCGCATCAAAAATCTGGCTGAGTTGAAACGCTGTATCCGCCCCGGGACAGAGTTGGTGGCAACCAGCCATAGCAAGCACCCTGCCCTGGTCGGGCTTGTACGGGTGGTGACTGAGGTTCAGACCAACGCTTACTATTCCGTGGTCAAGG
The DNA here is from genome assembly GCF_052117285.1 of Lawsonibacter sp. LCP25S3_E2. Taxonomy (NCBI): domain Bacteria; kingdom Bacillati; phylum Bacillota; class Clostridia; order Eubacteriales; family Oscillospiraceae; genus Lawsonibacter; species Lawsonibacter sp. LCP25S3_E2. The sequence goes on along the minus strand of NZ_JBQKJL010000009.1, from coordinate 154,212 downwards.
ATCAGCCAACTCATCAATATTCGACCTGTAATTACGGGAAGGGATTCCGCTCTGATTTCGAAAAGGCATCCAACTATTTATTTGAGGGCACGACCATCAAGGTCCTTGACCGCAGAAGCAGTGATGGCAGCGTGCTTTACGAAATGGAACTTTATCCGGGCGAATACCTTGTCCTCGGTCAGAAGAACGACATGGAGGAGAATGCGGATATCAGAGAAGACAATGGCGAAATCAAGCAGGAAGGGATGAACATGACCTTATGACACACTATTTCATGCGAGATACGCCGCTGTGCCAGCTGGAACAGCAGATGATGACCCCGCCCAATTTCAAGGCCAGAGGTCACGGCCGGTATTCTCCCGGTTTCCAATACAGCAGCGAGGACACGGAGTGCCCATACTGTATAAACTTCAGGCGCAATCAGCCTTGTCCGCTGAAACTGTGCATTTGCCTGGATGAACGGATCGCGGCCGGCGCACTGAATCTCAATGAGTTCGTCAGGGATTGCTTCTTCCCTGAAGCGGGGGTACAGCTTCTGGCCCGCTTAGAGAGGAATTTCACTTGCTGCTCCATCAGCTTTTTTCTGAATGAGTGCCATCGTGAGCGCTGGCAGCACTGGCGCGAGCGCTACTATCGAATGTCAGGCCGTAATCTGGCCGCGTTGTTTCTCCTCACGGCGTATGAGGATATCTGGCGCAGGATGATCTGGAAGTTTGATGCCCGCGGATTTGACTTCCAGTCCGTCCAGCTTTCCGGCATCCAGCCGGAACTGTACAGTGTTTACCAGGCGGCCAAAGCCATCTCCACCGGCAGCCACAATATCACTCTTGCCGATCTCGCATCCCCCGAATTGGTCACAGATGAGGCGTTCCACCTGATTGTCTGCACTCTGCTTCTGGCCAAGTACGGAGATGCGATTTTGAATTTTGAAGGAAAGTAAGGTGATGCAATGTGATGATGGAAGCAGTTCTGAGCAACGCCGACCACCCGGAATACGGTGTTGCGACGATTCCTCTTCCCATTCCCAGAAATCAATACGACCACTGCGTTGCGCTGTTGGAGGCACTGGAGATCGGCGATGCCTCTGAAGCTGACTGCCGGGTGGACTCCCTCGACAGCGCATGGCCCGTGCTGAATCGGCTGGTGAGCACCAAGGTCAACCTGGACGAGCTGGACTATCTGGCCAAGCGGCTGGACAGCTTTACTGTGGGCGAGTTTTCGCAATTTCAGGCGATGGTTGAAAAACTGCATCTCACCAGCATGAAGGATCTCATCAACCTGACCTTCTGCTGCCAGCAGGCGACGGTGATCACGGACTTCACAAATTTGAAAGAGGTTGGCCGTGATCACTACATGAACATCCATGGCGGGTGTGCCAGCATGGAAGAACTGGAACAGCTGGACGGAGTGGAAACCGCTGTCCTGTTGATTGAGGACAATGAGGGGACTATCACCCGCTACGGAGTGGTCTATGACAACGGCATGCAGCTTTCACAGCTCTATGATGGGAAGCACCTGCCCTGCTATCACTATGAGGCCGATATGACCGTTGTCGGGATATCCTCCCGGTGGGAGCCGGAGAACAGCAGGAATGTGACCTGGATCTATCTCCCTGCCTCAAAAGGACAAATTGAGCGCGCCATGCAGCGTTCCAGCATTGCTGACCCAAAGGATATGCGCCTTTTTATGGCAGACAGTTCATTCCCGGAGGAAGTGGATGTAGCACTGGACTTCCGGTGCGACAACATCTACGAGCTCAATGAGCTGGCGCTGGTCGCAGATAAACTCTCGTGTGACGACCGCAGAAAGCTGGGAGCAGCAGTAAGTATGGCTAAACCGGAATGCGCCAGCCAGATCCGCCGCTTGGCGGAAAACCTGGATCTGTTTGAATTCGCCCCCGGCGCCCACACCCCCGAGGAATATGGGAAATACATGATTCAGAGATCCGGCCATTTTGAGTATGACCCCAATCTGGACGAGTTTTATGACTACGAGCGGTATGGCCTGCAACACATGGGCTATCAGTCGGGCGTGTTTACCGACCGCGGCTACATCGCCTATGTCGGTACAGTAAGTCTGGAGGAACTGATGGCAGACGACCCGGCAGAGTCCTATCAGCGGGAGCAGGACTTTCAGATGGGAGGGATGACATGATCCAACTCTTTATGAGCCGCAGCGGGAGTTCTGTCATTGTCCCGCTCAATTTGCCCGCATCTCATGGCGCTATGACAGAAGCGTACAGCCAGCTTGAACAAGCTAACAGAACAGGAAAAACAGAGATCGTTGAGATCAAAAGTGTGATTGCCAACCTGCCGTCATATCTCGGCGGACTCGACCCTGATTCCAGAACGCAGCTTGCACAGCTGAATCTGCTTTCGAGCATCATTGCCAAAATGGACTCTCGTGAACGGAGCATCTATGCCGGCGCCTTGGATGGCAACAGCATCAATGATCTGAACGATATGATCCGTGTGGCGGAACAGGTATCGGACTACATTCTCATCCCTAATGTCAATTCGGATGTGACGCTTGGCCGGTATGTCGCTGTTGCCGGCCAGATTCAGGGCGATCCCAGGTTCCCCGAAGCGGCCTGGCCCTACCTGGACTTCGCGAAAATCGGTGCGGAGTACTATGCCGAGCATGGTGGTGCGTACACCCATGCTGGCTATGTGCTTCTCAAGCAGGATGCCGAACCCGTCAGAGAGAAGGCGGCAAAGATCCGGCTTGACCTCTCCTCCTCCCAAGCGCAGGCGAGTGTATCGCTTCCGGCATTGAAGGAGGAATTGGAGCGAGTAAAAAAGTTGCTGGGGATCGATTGTTTTGCAGAGGCCGCAATAACCAAGGTTTCTTTTGCTGTTCCCAATTTGAACGAGTATATTCCCACCACGGGAGTATGCGTGGAAGATGCAAACGAATTGGCTTGGGCAATCGAGGGGATGCAGCTTGAAGACAGCGAGCTGATGAAATACCTGTCGGTTCTTTCTGTGGAGCAGCCGGAAACCATGCGGGATGCTCTTCGATATGCCATGAATCTGGACGACTATGAGCGTATCACGGAGGACACCTATGAATATGGCCAAACCGTCCTTCGGCGCATTGGCGCTGATGACGAGCTAATCGATACCATCGACGGGTATATGGATTTTGAGAAGCTGGGCGAGGACATTATGGCAGAGGAAGGAGTCCGGCGAACCGAGTTCGGCCTGATCCGCCGATGCAGCAGCCCTTTTTCTGAGGAAACACATACGTTAGAGATGGAATACCTTTCATAATGACTCGGGCAGTCAATTTTCTCTTGGTATAACTGATGGCTTATATGTTGCTTAAAGTAAAGAATACTGAACAGCATCACCTGATGGATTAGGAGGAATGCAAATGAAAAAGAAACTCATGATCTCGGTGGCTTTGCTGGCCGTACTGGGAGCTGCTGTTGTAGGCTATTTTCACTTCTCTTACCCTCCGTGTGGCACCTGGTACTTACCGTGTCACTGAATTGTCCGTACCGGCCCCCTACTTCCTCCCCGATAAAGACGCAGATCGGGTACAGACGATCTCTCTGAATGCAGGGGATGAAAAGAAGCTTGTTTTCAAGAACAGCAAAAGCCCTGAACTCACCATCTACAAGGAGGATAGCGTTGCTGGTGCCCCCGTGGAGGGAGCGCGATTCCATGTAACCTATACCAGCAATGGTGAGGCCGCTGACGCACCTGCCACCATTGATTTTGGCGAGTTCCTGACGGATTCTAACGGCGAGATCCGACTCCACGAGCAGGGAAAGCGGCTGTATCCCGGCGAATACACCATCACTGAGGTAGAGCCTGCTCCTGGGTTCCAGATGGTAGAGCCCACAACTCAGAAGATCATTCTCCATGGCGGAGAAAAGAAAACCGTTACCTTCCAGAACACTCCCCTTAACGCCATCATCGTCGAGAAATACGACAGCGTCACTGGTGAGGCCCTTCCGGGCTGCACGTTCCAGCTGCGCTACCTTGGCGGGACATCTGGCACCGGTGGAACGATTATTGGCCAGAAGGTGACCGGGAAAAACGGCACCGCTATTTGGACCAGCCTCAAACCCGGCACCTATATTCTGGAGGAAGTGGACCCTGCGGACGGCTACAGCATCATCCAGTCTTCGGAAACCGTCTATCTGGCCGACAGCGGAGAACAGTCGGTAGTCACTGTCCGGTTTAAGAATATGCCGGATGGCAACCTGCTGATTCGCAAGGTTTGTTCTGTCAATCCCAGCGTGACTCTCCAGGACGCCGAGTTTAAGGTCATGTATGCGGATGGTACTTTGATCGGAGACAATACAGCAGATCATCGCCGACCGAGCATCCAAAAAGATGGAGTACGACGATATCGGGCCATGGGATACACTGGAACGGAGAAATCGGAAAAAGAGCAGTACGCTCTCCACGCCGATGGGCGGGACGAGGGACTGTCCAAGCTGGACGGAGATTCCCCCGAAGCTTTTGCACGGTGGCTGAAGGAGCGTCCCCGCACCGGTCACCCCTGGGAGGTATGCCGGGGCGGCAACAGCACCCACATCGACTGCATCGTACACCAAGATGCGCATGGCTACTATCTGGTGGTGGCCGGTCTTGCGGAGACCCGGACGATTGAGGCGGTCCGTTTCTTCCTGGCGCTTTATCGGGCAGGCGTTCCCGTATGCATCCGAAACGCAGAGGAACTGAAGGCCCGCCTGACCGGAGCGGAGTCCATCGGCATCGTGCCGGAGGGAGTCTTTCCCGCCTACTGCCACGACAGGTTTCCGGGAGAGAGCATTGTCGATTTTATGAACCTGCCTCGGGAGCGTCAGGATGAACTTGCAAAATACTGCCGATGGCAGCCAATCCCAGTTCCCAGGATGAAGAAGGAGGGTGAAACCCCATGATCTTCTTTACCTCTGACCTGCATCTCGGTCACGAAAACTGCATCCGCCTATGCAACCGCCCCTTTTCCAGTATCGAGGAGATGGACGAAACCCTCATCGAAAACTGGAACCGCAAGATCACAGGAAAGGATACCGTCTATATGCGGCGATCCCCGACCTGCGGACGGAGTACCAGAGAGGACAGGAGCTGGACTGCATCGTAAAGGAATATGACCGGCGTAGAGGTATGTTGATGGTCTCTGTCAAGGAAACGGAACCCAACCCCTTTGACGGCGCTGAGATGCGCCACCCGGAGGACTCCCGGCGTCAGGCCGTTATCGCGGGCAAGTATGCCGGCGGCGTCTTCTGCAATCTCCCTGACGGCGTAGTGGTCATGTGCAACTATTCCTTCCAGTATGAGGACTCGGAATTTGCCATCGGAGAGCGGGTCATGGTCATGATCCAGCGCTATGACTACGCAAAGAAACAGATCTACGGCAAGATCGTCGCCAAGTGGTGACGGACAAGCGGGGCGGCATTTCTGCCGCCCCGCCTTTTCTTACATGATACGATTGGGAAAGGAATGAAAACCTGATGCGTTCACACTTCAAAAAAATCGGCGCCCTTATGATGGCCCTGGTGCTGGCTCTGACGCTGACAGTCCCCGCTTTTGCCGCCTCTGAAGCGGAAAGCCGCTTCACCGATGTCCCGGTGGATTCCCCCTGGTTTGAAAGCGTGGAGTACATTGCTCGCCGGGGGATCACCGTTGGCACCGGCGAAGGGCGGTATTCTCCTGATTCACCCATCACCGCCAGACAATGGGCTGTGATGCTTTGCAGAGCATATGACAAGACCGATGCGCTGGAGATCCTTGATGGCGAGTTCGGGAAGAACTGCCTGACGGAGAGCTATCGCAGCGGATGGCTGTCCGTGGAAGCCCTCACGGAGCCGGATACCCGGATGTGCCGGGGAGCGCTCTATCAGAGCGCGTTTGCGGTCATTGGGCTGAGCGTTTACGACTACACCCTTTATCCGGGCGGCGAGATCCTGACGCCCTATGAAAACTGTCTCCGAATTGGCGCAGAGCTTGGACTGTGTCCCGACGGGACGGAATCATACGAGATCGTCAGCCGCGGTGAGACTGCCGCACTGCTCCAGGCGGTCCTGACCCAGGACTTTGTGATCCAGGAGCCGCCGGTGCTCACCGAGTTTCCCATTGAAAACCGCGAGGGTGTGAATATGAACAGCTATCTGCTGGAGCTGCGCCGTGTCCCGGAGCCGATCCTCTATGAGTTTCAGCGTATGGGCTGGGTCTACATCGTGGATTTTGACTATCTGGCCGATCTGAGCAAGCGGTTTGAAATGAGCTGTATCGGCGCGGCGGATTACAGCGGCAAGAAGATATATGTTTCTGATGCCAAAGCCACATTGCACGAATTCGGCCATTTCCTCGATGGCGCGGTGGGATTCCCTTCCAAGACCAGGAGCTTTTACGCAGATGAGGCCCAGGCTGCTGCCATATTCCTGCGGGACTACTCCCTGACCAACTGCCGGGAATACTTTGCGGACTATTTTGCATATTGGCTGCAAAACCGCGACAATGAGGAAAAAGCTGCCTTGATGAGAGAGCGAACGCCAAAGACCTATGCGTATTTCTGTGCGCTGGCGGATAACAACTGGACGATGCCGAAATAAAGCAGCCATGGTTTACGAAAGCCTCTATCCGCAGCTGGCTGTTGTCCTTATATCGGTTTTGCGGTATCTTTTTTCAATAAGTTGGATATCATGAAATAGGAAATTGCTCTTGACACTTGCTTTTCATTACAACTTCGAGTAAAATAAAGTCACACTTTAGATTTCTTAAGACGAGGTGTTTGGATTGTACATTAAGCGACATTTGGAAGAGCAGATCCGCAACGCTTCTCAGTACTACCCGGTGGTCATGGTCTGCGGTCAGCGACAGGTGGGCAAATCCACCATGCTCAACCACATCCGTGAGCCGGAGCGCCGCTACGTCACGCTGGACGATGGAAACGCCCGCCGTCTGGCATCCACCGATCCTGCGCTGTTCTTTGAGACCTACGGCTACCCGCTTCTCATTGACGAGTTCCAGCGGGTCCCGTCCATCTTGCTGGAGATGAAGAAGATCGTTGATCAGAAGGCGCTGGATGGTGAGGACAACAACGGAATGTTCTGGCTGACCGGCTCACAGAAGTTCAAAATGATGCAGGATGTTGCCGAGTCTCTGGCTGGCCGCATCGCCATCTTCGATATGGCGAGCCTGTCCACGGCGGAGATCGAGGAGCGCCCTGCCGACCTGTTCCACCCCGACCTGAAAACCATCCGAGAGCGTTTGAAGCACTGCAAGCGCAAAAATATCCACGAGGTCTATGAGGACATCTTCCGGGGCGGTATGCCAAAGCTGCGCGCCACCGACCTCGACCGTGACCGCTTCTATATGGACTACATCAACACCTACATTGAGCGGGATATCAAGGATCTGTCTCAGGTGGGAAAGCTGAATGAGTTCTATGATTTCCTCGTCTATATGGCGGCGCGCACCGGACAGGAGCTGAAGTACGACGAGATCGCCAGTACCATCGGCGTGTCCGCTCCCACCGCAAAATCCTGGGTGTCCATCCTGGAGCGCTCAGGGATCATCTTCATCCTGCGGCCTTACTACTCCAACATCACCAAGCGGCTGGTCAAGACGCCCAAGGTGTATTTCATGGATACCGGCCTTGCCGCCTATCTCTGCCGCTGGCCCACTGCGGAAACACTGGAGAACGGTGCGATGGACGGAGCGTTCTTTGAGACTTATGTGGTCACGGAGATCGTCAAGAGCTACTACAACGCAGGTAAGCCCGCTGACCTGTTCTACTACCGCGACATAGACAAGAAGGAGATCGACCTGCTGATCGTTGAGGGGGATAAGATGTATCCCATCGAGATCAAGAAAAGCAAGGAGCCGTCCAAGCCGGATAAAAACTTCGGTGTCCTCCAGCAGTTCAAGCTGGATGTTCAGCCGGGGCTCATCCTCTGCATGAGCGACGAACTCATCCCCTACAATCGGGAGTCCTGGTATTGTCCCGTATCCGTACTCTGACCGAGCCTCAAGCGGAGCGGCAGTGTTCACGGTCACGAAAAAATACGCCATATGCAGCTTCAACGGCTGGATATGGCGTGTTTTTGCATACTCTCATTTCTTTTTCCTGTCCGCGCGCGAACGGTTGATATTTCAAAGAAAACGTGCGATAATTGCGAATAGCAGCAGGAAAAAGAGGTGTTTGCATTGCAGGAAGCAGTATACATCACGATAGTATCCAACGGGAAAAAGCTGGTGCTGAACGCCAACACCATTCTCTATGTCCTGATGATCGAAAGGACCGCCGAGATCCACGTTTCCGGCGGCAAGGTATATGAGACGCGGATGAAGATCAGCGAGCTGGAGGAAGCTCTGGGCGACGGCTTTCTCAAGGTCCACCGGGGCTGTCTGGTGTCCTCCATGGCCATCCACGACATCACTGACCACATCAATCTCAACAACGGCGAATCCCTGATCTACACCCGCCGGAAGAAAAAGCAGATTATCGCCCAGCTTCAGGAAGCGCAGAAGCGCCTGATCAGCGGCTTCACCCGGGACGGCATTCCCGCCACGGAGGAGGAATACCGAGCCTATTACCGCAGCTTTGACGCCATGCCCTTTGCCTTCACGGACATTGAGATGGTATTCGACGAGGAGCGCCGGGCGGTGGACTGGATCTTCCGCTACGGCAACCCCGCCCTGGCCAGGCTGGAAAAGCTGCCGCTTGAGAAGCTGATCGGCAGCTCCTTCGGCAGCCTGTTTTCCAACATGAATACCAAATGGTTGCGTTTGTATGAGCGCGCCACCCTGTACGGCGAAACGCTGGAGGTCATGGACTACAGCCCGGAGATCGACGCCTATCTGAAGGTGACCTGTTTCCCCACCTTCAAGGGCCACTGCGGGTGCATCCTGTTCGATCTTACGGAGATCGAATACGCCAAAATCAGCCCCGACGCCGACAAAGCGCTGATGCGCTACTTTGGCAAGACGCGGGAGAGATAGCGAAAGGTGACAACCCCATATCCGAACCGCCGCGCGCGGCTGCTTGCTTCGGCAGCGGGGTGTGCGGCGGCTTTTGTCGTTTTGGACCGTTTTAATGTCGTTTCGCGCAGGGGCGGTTGAAAACTTAAAAGGAACTGCATATACTTTTGTGATGATTACATATGAATTTTTTGCAAAAGCAGGAGGAACCTCTATGAAAAAACGATTGTTCAGCATCCTCACGGCGCTGGCGCTGTGCCTGAGCCTGCTGCCCACTGCGGCGCTGGCGGCGGAAAGTGATGGGCTGTGTGAGCATCATACAGAACACACGGCGGAATGCGGCTATGTGGAAGGTGAAACGCCCTGCGGCTTTGTCTGCGACCTGTGCTCCGGGAAGGATACCGTCACGGTACTCACGGACTGGGAATGGGTGGATGACTGGGAGATCATCGACCCGGACAGCGGAAACGTCCTGCTGCCCTTTGCCAGCGAGGACAATGTGGCATACTTCGAGGACGTCGTGGGGCTGATGCCCGTGTCCATCCTTGCCGGCGGCGAGGAGCTGACCCTGGGGGACTGGCTCTGCCCGTACTACCCTGAAGATGGCGCATACGAGGGCGAATACATCTTTGAGACAACCTTACCCGAGGGCTATGCCCTGTCCGACGGCGGCAGCACCCTGACGCTGACCGTGGCGCTGGGCGGCCCGGAAGGGGAGCCTGTGGCGATGCTGGCGGTTTCCATGACGGAGCCACCCCAGGCTGATCATACCATCGGCGGTAGTACGGTCTATGCCTACGAGCTTTCCACCGCAGCCCACCTGTACTGGTTTGCAAACCAAATCAATACTACCCAGCAAGACATTAGTGCCGTTCTGACGGCGGATATCACCGTCAATCAGAACGTGCTCAATGCCAGCGGCGGGCTGAACAGCGGCAGCTTTGAAGCGTGGACGCCCATTGGAACGGTTGACCATAATTTTAGGGGCAAATTTGACGGACAGGGGCACACCATCTCCGGACTGTACCTCAACAATTCGAATACAAGCAATGTAGGCTTGTTCGGTATTGTGGATTCCCCCGCCAGCATTTACCGTGTGGGCGTGGTGGATTCCTACTTTGCCGGCAATCAGAATGTTGGCGGCCTTTGCGGAAGAGCCCTTTCCGACGTAAGGATAGAATCCTGCTATACCACCGCAACTGTAAGCGGGACGAGTAATGTGGGTACCTTCTGCGGGTACAGCAACGCGAATATCAATAACTGCTACAGCGCGGGCACAGTTGGCGACTCCTATGGCAAATTTACAGGAAACGACGGTGACGTTGACTTCTGCTACGCGTTGTCCGATACGAATAGTGACGGTACAAACGACAGCGACCTGAAATACAGAACCATTGATGCGTTCAAAAGCGGCGAAGTGACCTACGGCCTGACGAAGAACCAGGCAACGCCCAGTTGGAGACAGACCATCGGTACGCAGGACTTCCCCCAGTGCACCACCGATGGCGCTATCGTCTATCTTGGTAAAAAGGACGGCGCTGTCTACTACCATAATCATACCGATGGCGAAGCAAGCTGTTCCTATTGTTCGGTGCCCGATTTCTACAACAACGAGTATCTGATCGATAATAAGGAAGAGCTGTACTGGTTTGCCGACTACGTCAACAAAGGCTATCCCGCCGCCAATGCCCAGGTGCGTAATGACATTGAGGTAGATAATGACTGGGTTCCCATTGGCAATGAGACCTATCCCTTCACCGGCACATTTTCATACCCTGAAGGTCAAAAGACCATCAGCGGCATACCGGCGAACAGCAGCCTGTTCGGCGTCACCGGCTCCGAGGCCGAGATCGCCCGGATCACGGTGACCAGCGGCAGCCTGTGCGCCACGAGCGGCGGCAAAATCGTTGACTGCCATGTTTCCGGCAGCGGTATGCTGGTCAGCGGCGCCAACAGCGGCACCGTCAGCGATAGCAGCGCGTCCGGCGGTACGCTGATTGCAAACAACAGCGGCACCGTCAAGAACAGCAGCGCGCCCGGCGGCACGCTGGTCCAAACCAATACCGGCACCATCACGGACTGCCATGAAGAAGGCAGCGGAGCGACCCTGTGTGCCAACAATAACGCTGGCGGCACCGTCACGGACTGCTATGTTTCCGGCGCGGCCAGCACGGTGCTGGTCGGCGCCAACTCCGGCACCATCCAAAAGAGCTATGCGGCGGGTGGCGCCAAGCTGTGTACGACCAACGACAGCGGCGGCGAAATCATCAACTGCTATGCCACCGGCACCGGCAGCGTGACCCTGTGCTCCAGCAACAGCGGCACCATTGCCAACTGCTTTGCCGCCGGCGGCAGCGGCACGACGGTGGGCAGCGGCGGTACCATCACCAACTGCTACGCCCTTGCGGACAGCACTGCCTCGCCGATTGGCGGAACGACTCTTACGACTGACTCTCCCTTTGCCAGCGGCGAGGTGGCGTACCGGCTGAATCAGGGAACGGAAGGCTATCCCGGTGGCGTCTGGGGACAGACCATCGGTACGGATTCGCTTCCTGTTTTTGACGGCAAGGCGGTGTACTATAAGCAGGGCGGCAATCCCGAATACCACAATCACAATGGATATTGCAGTATCTGCACGATCACGCCAACCTATGCGAACGATAAGTGGCAGATCACCAATGTGGATGAGCTGTACTGGTATGCACAGTATATCAACGGGACAATTTCTGGGATTACAGACAAAACCAAGAACGCGATCCTCATGAACGATATCACTGTGAACTCCAATGTCCTGAATGCTGACGGTACCCTTTCTGATGCCCATACCTCTTTTACGGAGTGGACGCCGATCGGAAAATCCAGCTCAAACTATGATGGTACCTTTGACGGCAATCACCATACCATTTCCGGACTGTATGTGAATGCGGCAAGAACGAGTTATGTTGGTTTCTTTGGATGTATAATAGGTGGAGGAACCATAAAAAACCTGACGATTGCGGATTCCTATTTTAAGGGCGATAATTACGTGGGCGGCGTATGCGGTGATACCTCCGGTGAGGTGAGCGGCTGCTCCTACAGCGGCGCGGTCACCGGCACCGGGGGTATCGGCGGCATCTGCGGTCAAAGCCAAGGTACGGTGAGCGGCTGCACCAACAGAGGCAAAGTTACCGGCAACAACAAGGTCGGCGGTATCTGCGGCTATGCCTTCCAAGGTACGGTGAGCGGCTGCATCAACTATGGTGCGGTCAACGGCAGCGGCTACGTCGGCGGCATTTGCGGTTATGCCCTCTACGGTGAAGTGAGCGGCTGCATCAACTATGGTGCGGTCAACGGCACCTCCTCCTATGTCGGCGGCGTGTGCGGTGTCAACAGCAAAACGGTGATCGGCTGCACCAACACCGGCGCGGTCACCGGCAGCAGTACCTCCTACTATGTCGGCGGCGTGTGCGGCGAGAACAAGGGTACGATCAGTGGGTGTTACAGCATTGGCACGGTCACCGGCACCTCCTCTGTCGGCGGCGTCTGCGGTGTCAACAGCGGCACGGTGAGTAATTGCTACCACAACAGCGAAGCCTATTCCGGGAATGCAGTTGGAGATAACAGCGGTACCGTTGACAGCGTCCTTGGCAAAACCACCAGGGAATTCGCCAGCGGCGAGGTGGCCTACCTGCTCAACGGCAGCCGCTCTGTGGGAACCGCAGAAGCTCCACTGGTCTGGTATCAGAATATCGACAGCGGCATCCCGGACGCCGCCCCCCAATTCACCGGCGGCACGGTGTACGCGACTACCTCCACTTCCCCCTGTCAGGGCTACACCAACAATTCAAACGGTATCAAACAGCACAAGTATGAGAACTATGTCTGCACCTGGTGCGGTCATCAGGGCATCATTCCCGTCATAGTCAGCGGCATCACTGCCAAGGATAAGATTTATGACGGCACCACCACGGCAACACTTGATTTCAGCCGTGTGACCCTAAGCGGCGTGGTCAGCGGCGACACGGTTACTGTCAACGCTACCGGCACCTTCGAAGATAAGGATGTGGGCGCAAACAAGACCGTCACCATCATCGGCCTGACCCTCACGGGAGACGATGCAGGCAAGTACCGTCTGGCAGATTCCGGCCAGCAGGCCACCGCCACCGCCAGCATCACCAAGAAGTCTGTCACCGCCGCCGTCACCGTGGCCGACAAGACCTACAATGGCGACACCGTTGCCACAGTTACCGCAGCGGTAAACGCTGGCGTGGTTTCCGGCGATACCATCACCATCGAGGGCCTCACCGGCACTTTTGAAGATGCCAATGTGGGAACGAACATCCCCGTCACCGTCAATGCGACTAACAAGTCCATCACCGGTACCGGCTCCGGGAACTACGATGTGACCATCCCCACTGAAGCCACAGGCACCATCAGCAAGGCCGCGCTGGGCGCCTCCGTCACCCTGGACGGCTGGACCTACGGCGATACACCCAAAGGCCCTGTGGTGACCGGCAACACAGAGAACGGCGAAGTCACCTACCTGTATAAGGTCTGGAGTGCTTCCGATGAAACCTATTCGCCAACCGTCCCCACCGAGGCTGGCAAATACTCCGTGAAGGCCACCATCGCCGCCACCGCCAACTATCAGCAAGATGTGGTTTACGACGATTTTACCATTGTACCCAAGGTTCTGACCGTCACCGGCCTGACGGCCACCGATCGGGTCTATGACGGCACGACGAATGTTACCCTGACCGGCGGTGAACTGTCCGGCATTGTGGCCGGTGACGAAGGACGGGTCACGGCCGCCATGCCCACCACCGGCACCATCGCGAACGCCGATGCAGGCAATGGCAAGCTCGTTACCTATGCCACTATTGACCTGACCGGTGACAAGTCGGAAAACTATGCCCTGCGCCGGCCCATGGTCACCGTGAACATCGAACCGCTGGGCGTGGATGAGCCCACCGTTACCGGCACCTACACTTATGACCGCACCCAGAAGACGGTCACGCTGGACGGCTTTGAAAGCTCTTACATGACTGTTACCGGCAACACCGGCACCAACGCGGGCGCCTACACCGCCACGGTCACGCTTGACGGCAACCACAAGTGGAACGAGGGCAGTGACGGCTCCATCCAATGGACCATCGCCCCCAAGCGCGTCACCGCCACCGTCACCGTGACCACCAGGCCCTACAACGGTGACACCGATGCCACGGTCAGCGCCGTGGTGACAACCTCAGAGGGCCTGATCAACGGTGACAGCATCACCATCACGGGTCTTACCGGTACCTTCGTCGACGATGCCAACGTGGGAGATGATAAGCCTGTTACCGTGAACGCAGCAGGCAAGTCCATCACCGGCACCGATGCTTCCAATTACGATGTGACCATCCCCACCGAAGCCACGGGCGACATCCTCCCCAAGGCCATCGGCATTGACTGGAGCAACACCACCCTCACCTACAACGGTATGCCGCAGAAACCCACCGCCACCGCCACCGGGCTGGTCGGAGAGGACGCCTGCACCATCACCGTCAGCGGCGAACAGACCAACGCGGGCGACAGCTACACCGCCGAGGCGACAGATTTGGATAACGGCAATTATCAGCTGCCCGTCGAAAAAAACACCACATTCTCCATCGCCCGCAAGGAAGTCACCGCGGCTCCGAAGAATGTCACCATCACCAGAGGCAGCGCCATCCCCGCCTTTGAGCTGACCTACACCGGTTTGCTGGGCGAGGACACGCTGACCCCCAGCGCTGACCCGGCCTTTACCTGCTATGAGAAAGACGGCACCACCGCCGTCAGCACCGGAACGGCGGCGGGTACCTACACCATCACCTGGACCAATACCGATGTCTTCGACGGCGAGACAAACTATCGGGTCGTGGCAGCTACCGGTACCCTGACCATCAACAATCCCAGTTCTTCTGGCGGCGGCTCTAACACCACGACCACCACGGAGAAGAACGAGGACGGCTCCACCACCACGACCGTGACAGATAAGACCACCGGCACCGTGACCGAGACCACCAAAAACACCGATGGCTCCACCACCGTGGTGGAAACCAAGAAGGACGGAACCGTCACCGAGACCAGCAAGTCCGCCGACGGCACCACCGGCACCGTTGTTACGGACAGCAGCGGCGAGATCACCGAGGTCAAGTCCAGCGTGTCCTCCACCGCCGCGAAGGAAGCCGCCGAGACCGGCGAGGCTGTGACCCTGCCCGTGGAGGTTCCCGCCGCTAAGACCACCGAAGCGGCTCCCGCTGTGGAGGTCACCGTGCCCAAGAGCGCCGGGGAGGTCAAGGTGGAGATCCCCGTGGAGCAGGTCACCCCCGGCACCGTGGCTGTCATCGTCCATGCCGACGGCACCGAGGAGATCGTCAAGACCTCCGTGGTCACCGAAACCGGCGTGGTGCTGACCCTGGACGGCAGCGCTACCGTGAAGATCGTAGACAACGCCAAGGTGTTCGAGGACATTCATTCCGTCAGCCACTGGACAGAGGACGCTGTGGACTTCGTTGTGGCCCGCGGTATGTTTGCCGGTACAAGTGAAACCACATTCAGCCCCAATTCCCATATGACCCGCGCTATGCTGATGACTGTCCTTGCCCGACTTGATGGTGTGTACACCTCCGGCGGCAGCGTATGGTATGAAAAGGGCATGGAGTGGGCAAAGGCCAACGGCGTGTCCGACGGCTCCAACCCCAACGGAAACATCACCCGGGAGCAGTTGGCGACCATGTTGTGGCGCTACGCCGGAAGCCCGACAAGCAGCCACAGCCTGGACGGCTACACCAACGCTGATGAAATCAGCGGCTACGCTCTGGAGGCCATGCGCTGGGCCAACGAGAACGGCATCATCAACGGCTACGGCAACGGTCTGCTGGGGGTCAAGGACAACGCCACCCGCGCGCAGGTCGCACAGATGCTTATGAACTTTGTGAAGTGCCTGAATCAGTAAATCGGCTATATGGAAAGCAGGACGGCCCCGAGTCCAAGAGCACGGAAATGCACTTTGTAGACGTTCCCGCTGACGCCTATTATCACGACGCTGTGCTGTTGGCCGTTGAGCAGGGCATCACCACGGGCACCGGCGATACCACGTTCAGCCCCGATGCAACTTGCACGTGTGGGCAGATCCTGACGTTCCTCTATCGCTGCCTGGGCGACGAATAAGAACCCACAAAAGACCCCTTGATAACAAGGGCGCACTTTGATACGGGGTGAACCCCGTATGTGCGCTCCGCGAGGCAATGACAGCCCAGACCACCGAGGTCTGGGCTGTTTTGCGTCACTCCGTTCCGAACAAGGGAGTGACCCCCTTGCGTTGCTTACGCAGCTATCCCAGCGCACTTTGTGGCGGATACAATCTTCTGACGCAGACAGTCCCCGCCGCAAAGTTTGAAAATCCCATGCCGTCAGTCAGACCGTCTACCGAAAATGTAGGCGGTCTTTTTCTATCCTATCCGCAGTTCTGAACAGGACATTGTTGTAATTTGATCACGCATTGAAAAAAGCCATCTATCCTCGATTGTGGCACAGCTTGAGTCGGGTGCTCACATCTGGCAAAATCAAAGAAGACGATAGGAGGAAGGAAAGGATGCCGATTTTACAACCTCTGGAAAGCATGGAACGCATCTCACGCCAAGCACTGGCAGATGACCTGGACACCGTGCTGGAAAGGATAAGCCGCGAGGACATTGGGCTGGTGATCACCGAGGAAGGCAAAGATGACCTGGTTCTCTGCCCAGCCTCCTGGTTCAACCTTGACTATGTGGATGACTTTTCCTGTGTCATCAACAGCGCCCTCCGCTATGCCATGCGCAGCGAAGATGAGGAGAGTGCGGCGGTCGTCCAGTATCTTCGTCGCCACTACCAGTTGTTCGATGAAAAGACGCTTTCGGTGGCTGTCGCCGATCTGGAGCGGGAACTGAACCAGCCGATAGTGACCCTCAAGCAGCCGCAGGTCTGGAAGGAGCTCCAGAAGCTGTTCCGGCAGCGACTGGACGAGTTGCGGAAGGAATCTTCGGAAGGCGAGGAAACGCACCATGGATGAAAAGCAATATGAGCTCGTGGAAATTCAAGTAGATGCGGAGCTTCTGGAACAGTTGGAAGCGGTAATCGCCCCGATGGGGCTGACGCCAGAAATGTTGGCTGTAAAGTTTTTCGAGTTCTGCGTCGATCCCGCTACTCAGGAGTTGGCCATCTCCTTGCTTCTGAAATGGAAAGCCGAACAGGAAGCGGAGGGGGAGAATCCGGGAGGGGGACTTTAATGCTGTCCAAGGAAACCTTCTGTGAAGCCCTGCGAAAGATCCAAGCGCAAAAGGATCGAGACGAACAGTTCAGTAAGGCACTCACCCTGATGGGAGACGGACATTTCGTATTTGAGGGCGGAGCACCGCTTCTTGCCGCCTTGCTGGATGTACTGAAGGAAGCGGTCAACGACCAGTACGACTATATCAGCTGGTGGCTTTACGATGCCGCCCCGGACTATGAAGTCTGGACCGATGATGAAAAAACTAAGTGGTGCCTGAAGGAACCGGAAGCCCTGTATGATTTCATCCGGGATGAATGTCAGGGCTGAGTGGTAGCGTCTCCCCAAATTCGTTCAAGGAGGTCAAATCAGATGTCTAAGTGCTGCCTATACTGCCGGGTAGATGGAGCGTCTACGGAAAGCAATCGTCTCGCCATAAACCAGCAGCTCACCGCACTCCGAAGCCTCGCCGGCCAGCTTGGCTTTTCGATTTCCGCAGAGATGCTCCAATATGAGAGTGGCTTGGACGCAAACCGACAGAGCATTCGAACGCTGATCCGTGATGCACGACATGGAGTCTAGGGAAGAGGCTATCGCCCATTCGAAGAGATAAATCTCTTGGATCAGTAATGCCTGCCCGCTTCATAGCCCGCTCAATCTGGCAGTTGGATGTAGGAAGGTAAACCCAAGTAATATTCTTGGTATCTCTCGGCTCCAGTCGGGAAGTCAAGCCTACAGAGATGCAATCATTCTCGTGGTGGTAGCAGGGCAGGTTCTTTCCGTCATAGAGCTGTGAAAGCTGCATACCGTTGTCGTAGACTACACCGTAGCGGGTAATGGTCCCGTCATTGTTCTCAATCAGCAGAATGGCAGTTTCCTCACCATCCAAATTGTCCAGCTCATCCGCAGAGGCGCATCCGTCGTGGGTATTCATGTAGTGTGCCCGACCGACGCTTTCCAAATCTGAAAAATCTGCGATGACAGTTGTCTGCTGGCAGGAAAAGGTCAGATTGATCAGGTCTTTCATATCGGTCAGGTCCAGGGCCTCGGTCATGGCCTGAAACTGTGCAGCCTCACCATCATCAAAGCTGTCCAAGCGTTTAGCCAAATAGTTCAGCTCATCCAAATCGATATTTGCGCCCTCCAGACGGCTAAGTATGGGCCAACTGCTACTGATCTCATCCACATGGCAGTCCCGTGTAGAGACCTTGCCGATCTCCAGTGCTTCCAATAACTCAATGCAGTGGTCGAAATCATCTCTGGGGATGGGGAAGGGGATGGAAACCACACCGTATTCCGGGTATTGCGCATTACTCAGGACCGCGTGCAGAATGTATTTATCCATCTGGATTTCCTCCTATGTTTATACAAAAGAAAGTAGCTTGTTGCATCTCACCCCTTTATTCTGAATTCTCTTTTTCCCTGATCTTCTTGATTCTCGTTCGCATGCAGTCACTTTCACTGCCCCAACAAAGGAAGCCATGTCCTGGGTAAGGGCAGCCTTCACATCGGGCGAATTGTCGGCATACGGGTTGCTCTTCTGGCCCAGGAGCATACGGCAACGATTTGAATGGCCGTGATCTGCGAGACTATCAGTCGTGTATTCACGAGGCACTTCTGGAAAACCAGGTGCCGGAGGAAAAAAGCCGTGGCCTTATGCGCTGGTATGACAAACAGGATGGGGTGAATGAGAAAGTTCAGTCCATCGTGTTTGACGCAGAGAGCCGCGATGGGCAGCTGTGGTGCGTAGCGGAATGCAAGGTAGTGGGCGAACTTCTGCCGGAGGAAAAAGAGGCCCTGGCTGATTACATTTCAGGTCAGGCGTCGGACGGTTGGGGCGAAGGATTTGAGCAGCGCGCCATCGACTTGGAAGAGGGAGAACTTTATGTGAGTCTCTGGAACTCCAGCCACTGGACAATCCAGACAGAGGAAGAAAAGTTCTCCCCCGATTCTCTCACCCGCCTGCCGGATATGTGCTGGTCTGTGCTTCCCGGTGAAGGAACCCTTATCTGCATCAAAAAAGGTGAGAGCGGCTACTACCCCAGTGACTGGAGTACCGGCGACAGGGCCCAGAACCGCTACCTGGCGGACTATAACAACCAGCGTCGGGGCATTACGCCGGCTCAGGAACAGGCGATGCTCACTGGCAGCATGTGCGGTTGGGATGTACCTGGTGCGGACCCCAAGTGGTATGAAGAACATCAGAACCAGGAGATGGGAGGAATGACGCTTGAATAAAGGATTCACCGTATATGTAAGTTCTTTGGAAATGGACAGTGCAGATCACCAGTCGGTAGAACTGCCTATGGAACAGGAAAAACTGGATGCACTCCAACTGGAACTGAACACCGGCTCCCCCCTCTATACCGAAGTATCGGACTTCTGTGGGCGGGAATACCTTGAGGATCATGTGCCAGAGGATATGGATCTGACAGAGCTGAATCTGCTGGCTGAGAAACTGGCCTCCTTTGAGCGTATCCAGGAAGCGGCTTTCGAGGGTCTTGTCCGCATGGATCTGGATAAAGGAATGACACAGCTGCCACTGTGTCGCCTGATCGACCTGGCCAACAGTGCGGATTGCTGTCATGTTGCTCCCGGAATTGGGAATGACGAGCAGCTGGGACACTTCCATGTGGATAATGACTTTCCGGTGATTCCGTCCGGCCTGCCGGAAGAGGTGTATGAAGTTCTGGACTATGCGGCCATTGGCCGAAAGGCCAGAATGGAGGAAGGCGGAGTCTTCACCTCCGAGGGCTATGTGGTGCAGCACACCGACCTGGATGTGAGTTACTCGCAGTCCCGTTGCGGCCCGCAGATGGAGGGGATGACTACATGAAACACCAATTCTCTCCCATTTTGGAGGGTATGGAGATGAGTAAATCGGAACATGATTGGCTGGAACAGCGGCTTGAACATATGACCGTGAAGGAAGCGCTGTTGTTCCGAGGCGCTATGCAGATTGAATCACCAAGGGACATTCAGACAACCATCCAAATTCTCCAGGGATTAGATTACTACCAGCTCCTCTATGGAGCAGAGGACGATGTGCTGCTGGGCCGATTCGTCATGGAGCATATTCACACCCCCACACACGCGGCACGGGGCTACCTTGACCCAGAGATTGTTGGGGCAGTCTATCGGGAGAACGGTTTGGGCAGTTTTGTTGAGAACCACTATGTAGAGCGGCGGAACCCCGATCGTCCCTTGCCGGAGGTAAATCCCAATGTGCCGCTGCCTACCACCGGGGAATATGCCATTCGCATTAAACTGGTCAGCCGAAACAATATGGAGGGTGTCTGGGTCGGATTTCCCGACACAGGCGAATACATGGATACCGCCCACCCGGATGAACTGCTTCTTGGGCTGGTTGCCTTGCAAGCAGAAACGCTGGATCAGTGTATGGCGGTGGATGTGGATTGCGCGCTGCCTCAGATCACCGACATTCTCAATCAATATGACTCTGCAGGAGAATTGGTTCGCCACGCCATTGACTTCGGTTATATTTGGGCGGAGCAGGGCCAGGGGGAACCCCACTGGTTGGAAAAATGGCAGTGTGTCATGGAATTGGAAGACTGTCACCGTCTGGATTTGGCATTGGATCTCGCTCAAAATCTCCATTGTTACGAATTTATTCCACGCGGAGTTGATCTTGCACAGTATGGTATGGACCTGGCCCGAAAGGAGGGTGTACTTGGCCAGGATCCGCTGCTCAATGAGTGCTTTGACTCGGTGGCCTACGCCCAGCATCACATGGCGAAATATGGCCTGTCCACAACAGACCATGGCTATGCAGCCAGGAATGGACAGGAGTTCATTTACGAGTACAGCCAGCCTGAGCAGGAACCGGAAATGACAATGTAATCATTTTGATGAGAAGAATGGGCCGTTTTTCCGAAAGGGACAAACGGCCTTTTCTTTTTATGCCCTTTTTCGGAAAAGCACCAACGAAAAAGGAGGCAACCATGAAAAAAGATCATCTGAAAAACTACCTAAAGGCAGTTTGCGTAGGGCGCACTCACAGAATGACCAGTCAGGAATTGGAGCATGAACTAGGGCTGAGTGGAACCCAGCTTCGCGAACTTGTCAACCAACTGCGGAAGGATCGCATCCCCATTGCCAGCGACCGCTACGGATATTTCTATGCCTCTACCGCAGGAGAGGTTTATGAAACAATTCGTTTCCTGCAGCGTATCGATGCCGGGCTTCAGGCCACAATCCGAGGATTGGAGGAATCCCTCCACGAGATTGGCACGAAGGGCGGTCATGCGAATGGCTAAGCCTATCTTCCCATGGATGGGCAATAAAGTGAAGCTACTGCCGTTTATCCAAAAGATGATCCCACCTAACGTAAAGCAGTATTTGGAGCCATTTGGAGGCAGCGGTGCTGTTGTCTTAGGCTTAAAGCCAAGTAAGAACCGGCTGGACATTTATAACGATCTAAACAATGACCTCTTCAATGTATTCTGCTGCATTAAAGAAAGACCATTGGCATTTTGTAAGGAACTTGGCTTTTTACCCGTCCATGGCAGAATCCCATTCGCGTTCTACCGTGACCTCGTAGCGCACAAAGCGGATTTTTACAAGCACATCGAACAGGAAAAGGCTCTGTTACAGGAATTTTCCTGCTCTTCAGAGTTTGTTGCGGAGGAAATCGCCCAGCTTCTTGAGGGCAGGGCCGAGCTGTTTGATGTGGAGCGGGCCAAGGCATTTCTTCTGATTTCCCACGGGAGCTTCAGCGGGACCATGACCTCTGTAGGTGTAAAAACCATTGACACGAAACCGATCCTAGAAGAACTTCCCAAGGTAATCAAGCGCATCTCCACAGTCTTCCTTGAAAATCAGGATGCATTTGAACTAATCAAAAAGCGGGATCGCAGTGACGGTGTCATATACGCAGATCCTCCCTAGGCTGCCAGGTCAAGGGCAGAAATAATAACTCGTTGGATGGCCTATGGCAACAGACCTGCCCTCCGTCAATGTGTCGGTTTCCGGCTGGTCCCAAAACCTGACCTTTCTCCCCTGTGAGCCTGCAGATGAAGAGCAGAATGTAACCGATGAGGCTGGATTTCAGACCGCTGTCAACGCCGGCGGTACGTGCCCCTGGCCAATGATGTCATGCTCACCAACCCCCGCATCAATCCGAGCGGCCCGGTGATGGTAGGTCTGGACAGTTGCCTAGGGCAGCACTGCCATCTAGACCGATTTGCAAAAAGATCCGCCGCAGAATTTTTCGATTCTGCGGCGGCCTCTTATTGTTTCTCCCCGTCAAGTGGAGTGCTTACCAGACGGCAGACATCATTTACCTCCATAGGGCGGTAGTAGTAATAGCCCTGGATCATATCGCAGCCGCACTCTTTGATCAGGTTATCCTGAGAGGTGGTTTCCACCCCCTCCATACATACCTTTTTTCCAAAGCGGTGGCAGGCGTAGACGATACTGGAAATAAAGTTCATCTTGTCCTCCGACTCTGTTATCTCCTGCAGAAGAGAGCGGTCCAGCTTAATGATGCTGGATGGATACTGCAGCAGCATCCGCAGCGAGGAATAACCGCTGCCAAAGTCGTCCAGCGCAATACGGATCCCCATGTCCTTGCAGGCATCCACAAAGTGGAACAGCTTCTCCGGCTGTTCATCCATGCAGCTCTCCGTCATCTCCGCCACCAGATGGGAACCATCCAGATGGTATTTGGCCATGGTTTTCCCCATAAAGTCGGTAAACAGGACGTCGGAGAGCTGATGCAGGCTCACATTGAAGGTGAGGTAAATTTCCGGTACGTGCTCCACCAGCCGCACGCAGCTGCAGGCGGCCTGCTCAAAGACCCAGCGCCCCACCTTCTGGATCAGGTTTTCCTTCTCCAGCATGGGGACAAAGATCGCCGGCGACACGTCCTTGTCCTCAAAACGCCACCGCAGCAGCACCTCACCGCCCACCACCTGGCCGGTCTTTGTGGACACTACTGGCTGGATCATCACCCGGAAATGTTCCATTCCCTGCAGCACATCCCGGCTCAGAGCCAGGGCCATGTTGGACATAGTCCGGATCGTCTGGATGCTGTCCTGGGAATTTTCCACATAGAGCTTCCGCTTGTCCTGCTTGGCCACCTTCAGCAGGGCGTTCATGTTTTCCATAAAGTCCTCAGGAGTCCCGCTGTCCTGGGGAAACTCCATCACCGCAAAGGAACAGGCATGGGGCACGGCAAGGCCCGCAGCACGATATCCTGCCTCGATTATATTGCGCAGCTGCCATACCAGCGCCTCTCTGCTCTCCTTGCAAGCGGGGTCCACCATGGCCAGGCAGCGCATCCCCTCCAGACGATAGAACGTCATCTTGTCCGCCAGGGTGTTCATCATTTCATCCGAAATGGACTGGAGCAGACGGTCGCTGAAGGTACGGCCACGGGTGTTGTTGAGCTCCGAAATACTGCCGAACCGAAACCCGATGGCCCGGCAGCTCTGTTTATTCTTCTGCAGCTGCTCCATATAGCGGAGCACCGCAGACTCTCTGGGGAAGTTGGTTACCGGATCCACTACAAACTCGTCATCCTGATGGGTCACACGGCTGGCCAGAAACAGGGGGATCTCCCGTTTGTCATCCCACTTGAGCATGCTGAAGCTGTGGATCCACAGCTTCCTGCCGTCGGCCTTCTGCACCTGGTAACGCAGGTCCAGCACCGACTGCTTTTTCTCCAGCATATCCTCCATGGCCTGCCGGTACATATCCTGAAAACATGCCGTACTGATGTGGGAGGCCCACTCCTTCAGCAGACCCGGCACCACATTGCTCTCATAGCCGAAGTCGTCCCGCATGTTGTCTGAAATGTAAAACAGGTCCTTCTGCACATCTCCAAAGCAAAAATAACCTTCGGAATTGTGCTGGGAAATGGCCTGAAACAGGAAGTCCAGATCGTGATAGGTCGCCGACAAAAAGCGGTAGAAGGGGCTGTCCGTCCCTCCCAGCTGGCACTCCCCTTCCGGACTGCGCCGCCGGTCCACCTTGGGGTTGTTCTGGTTAATCAGATAGTAGCCCCGCTTGTCCTGGTACATCACCTTATCTGCCTGGGAGATCAGCCCCTCCAGATGGAACGGCTGCTGGTCCGACCAGGCATAGCCCACTGCCATGTGGCACTTGTCCTGGCTGATCCGCTCCCGCAAAGTCTGGACATTCTGCCGCAGCTTCTCTTGGGTACAGTCCAGGAAGACCGCCACAAACTCATCGCCGCCGGTGCGGTAGATCCAGGGCGTATCCAGACTCTCGTCCATCAGGCGGCAGCAGTGTCGAATCAGCTGGTCCCCCTCGCTGTGCCCCTTGGAGTCATTGGTCTGCTTAAGGCCGGTAATATCACAGTAAACCACGCCGATGCTGGAACAGGGCGGGTATTTTATTCCATGCTCAAACATTGCATTGCGGTTGAAGATCCCCGTCAGAGAATCCCGGAAGCTCAGCGTATTCAGACGGTCCAGCAGGTCCCGCTGACGCAGCAGCGCAGAGACAAAGTACCCAATCACATTCAGAATGGGGGCAATCAAGTTCAGCATCTCTGTGTTGGGGTTATCCACCCCCACAAACCCCACCACGCGCCCCTCCACGCTGATGGGACCTGCTGCCAGGCTGGAAATATTTTGGGGCTTAAGAATGGCGTAGGAGTTTGGGTGCTGTTCCCGGATATCCTCCAGATCCTCCAGCACAAGCACCCGATTTTTCTGAAACACCTTCAGCCACCACTCCAAAAAGGAGATGGGGATGTCCTGCAGCGCATCTTTCTGGGGCATAACCCCCTCCCCACACCACTCGTAGCTGTTGTAGATTTTCTCCTGGCCGATTTCAAAAACATAGGCACGGTCGCACTCAAAGGTCTGCCCCAAATACTCCAGTACCAGCTCCACGCCCTTGCCGGGATTCGTGGTGGAGAAGATTCGCTGCAGGCAGTCATTCAGAATCGTCTCACTACGGGCATAGTAGTAGGGCGTGTTACACACCACTTCAGAGTCAATATCGATGGCGATTTCGATGCGGCAGCGTCTGCCCTCAATCATCTGCACAGTGTCCTTAATCAGGTAGCGCTTATTGAGTACCGGATTTTTGTGGGTCCACGAGATAAACTTTCCCTCCTGCAGCGCCGAGTTGGTGCAAAAGGAACAGGGGCTGTGTCTGCCCTGAAGCACCTCATAGCACTTTTTTCCCTCATAGGCATTGCTATCCCCATAGCCCAGCGACTGCCGCAGGCGGCGGTTCATATAGATCAGCTTATGAGTATCCAGGTCGGAAATATAGACTAACTCATCCAGTTCTTCAAAAAAGCTTGAACAATATTCCATGATATTTCCTCTTTTTTCCTGTTATAAAATAAAAATTATATTGATAATAATTACTATTATTTTTTCTTCAGTTTGGTCGATAACTAGTATGAGAGAAGGTACTGCCCTTCCAACCTGAAGAAAAAGGAGCTAACCACATGAAATACGAATTGACCTCAGATCTGATGACTGGAAACAAGCTTATTGATTCCCAGCATCAGCAGTTATTTGTCGCTGTCAACCATCTCATGGATGCCTGCGCCCAGGGGAAGGGCCGGGAGCAGATCCAGAGCACGGTGCAGTTTTTAAGCGACTATGTAACCAAGCATTTTGCCGACGAAGAACGGCTGCAGACCAAAAGCAACTACCCTAACTATACCAGCCACAAGCAGTTCCATGACGGCTACCGCCAGCAGCTGGCCCAGACGGCCCAGGTGCTCCTCCAGGAGGGCCCCTCCGTAAAAGCTCTGGGGGATCTGAACCGGGCTGTGGCGGTGCTGGTCTCCCACATCCGCACCGAGGACAAGCGCATGGCACGGTTTGTCCAGGAGCATTGATTTTGGTTTCGCACAGCCTCGGAACAGGCGGTCACGCCGTGTTCCGAGGCCGTTTTTTATTCCGGAACCCCGTCGGCATAGGTATAGTGGCTCTTTCCATCCTGCTTGCTGCGGTACAGGGCCATATCCGCGCGGGAAAGGATCTCCTGGTAGGAAAAGTCTTTGCCCTGTACAAAGGCAATGCCCGCGCTGCAGGTAATGGGAAATTTGGGGTAGGTACCCATGGCCTGGTAAAACTGCGCCATGCGCTGGTCCAGAATCTCCCGGCTGACTGCCCCCTTTAAAAACACCATAAATTCATCGCCGCCCAAACGGCCCAGTACGTCCTCCTGCCGGAAGGTCTCTTGGAGCAGCTGAGTAACATAGCGCAAGGCGTCGTCTCCCTCCAAGTGGCCCTGTTTGTCGTTGATCTTCTTGAAGTTGTCAATGTCCAGCAGAATCAACACCCCTTCCCGCTTCTCCGGTCCTGCCTGCATATACTCCCGCACAGCCTTCTCAAAGGCGTTGCGGTTGTATATTCCGGTAAGGGGATCCCGGCTGGCTGCCTCCATCTGGGCATGCTCCCGGCGTACTTGGTCATCAATGTCCTTGAGGTAGAGCAAGGCGTAGGTGTTCTCGGTCAACTGTTCCTGGAAGCTGTGGGCCACCAACTCTACCCAGTGCCACTTGCCCTGAATCAGCCGCTGATAGCGGAAACGCTGGATGGGCTGCTCCTGAGAAAGGATTTCCGACCAGGCGGCGCTTTTCCACAAAAGCTCCATTTTCTGGCTGGGACGGACACTTTCAGACACCTGGCCGCGCATGAATTGCAGCAGCGTGCTCTGGCTGTATCCATACTCCCGCTGGTAGTCCGCCCACAGGCCTCCCGCACCCTTCAGCTGTCCGCTCTCCAGGTCCACCTCCGCATAGGCGATGGTGTCCCCCAGACTGGCCTGGTAGAAATCCCGGATGCGCATATTCTCCAGCTGGAGCACCCGCTCCTGGTCCACTGCATCCAGCAGCACCAAAACGGTATCCCGCTCCTCTGTATCCTTACCCAGATGGTGGATACGCATACGGAACCAGTCGTAGGTCCCTCGGGGGGAACGCAGCAGGATCTCCTCCCCCGCCACATCTTCCGAATGACTTACATCCTGGAACAGGGCGGCAAAGCGCTGGGCAAAATGGGGATGTACCATGTCGGTTTCCAGCCAGCACTGGGGGAATCTCCGCTCCTGTCTGGCCTCCCCCGCCAACAGCACCCGGTTTGTGTGGAAATAGATGGTTCCCTTGCGCTCGTCAAACTCAAAGACCTCTCCTGTGGGTGTGTCGGGCAAAAACTGAGGCCGGTCCATGTCGGAAATGATGCGGTGATAGCCCTCCAGGCAGATCATTCCATCGGTGTCCGCGCCCCGGATGCCGATGCAGCGCACCATAACCTCCCCTTGGATCGGGTGCTTCCAGAGATATTCCAACTGGACCACCCGCCCGGAGCGGATCATACTCTCCACCGTCAGGTTCACATATTGACGGTACTCCTCATGGATGCGGCCATACCAGTACTGATAACACTCCTGAGGGGGAAGCTCCCGCTCCAGCCCCATCACCCGGCGCATGGTCTCGTCGGCAAACAGCTCGCGCCGGTCACTTCGGGGGTCCATCCGGATAAACCACAGGCCAAGATCCGTATCCTTGAGCACATCGTGGTAGTGGAGGTTCAGCAGCTCACCCAGCCGCTCCTCTGTCTCATTCTTGTTAAACCGCCTTGCCACAAACAGGCCCAGCATCCGGATCAAGGAGTCATCCGTAATGCAGTGCCGTGGATTGTTGACTCCAAAGAAGCCAACCAACCGTCCCTCTTGAAGGATGGGAACCACAATCAGGCGGCGGATCCCATGCTCGCACAGTCTTTCCCACTCTGCGCAATCCTCTTCTCGCATCTCTTCCCGGTCGGCAACGATTACCGACTCGTTCCGCCCCAGACGCTCTATCCATTGCTGCAGGTTGGAGGCCGGAATCCTCTGCATCTTCTCTTTCCGGGGGGTAAGTCCCTCCTTGCACCACTCATAGGTGTTGTTCCAGTATCCTTCCTCCACCCCATCGGGCTCAAAGAGATAGGCCCGGTCAGCCTGGTAGAACTCCACCACCGAGGCCAGCATCCGCCGGAACGCCCGCCCCATGTTCTGCTCCTCGGCCAAGGCCTTGATACAAGCCAGGGTACTCTCAGCAAAGCCCAGCTTCTCCCGCACGGACTGGCTGAGGATCTCCCGCTCGGAGATGTCCACTGCCACCTCCAGTCTGGCCTGCTTCCAATGCCATGGAATCAGCTTATCCTTGACAATGAAGTGGCGCTTGAGCATTTTGTTGGTCCACTCCCAGATGTAGAACTGGTCTCTCTGGAGTCGGTTATTGGTGCAGAACTCGCAGGGGCTGTCCTTCCCCTGGAGCACTTTGTAGCACTTGCGCCCCTTGTAGTCATAGGCGCCAGTCAGACGGCGGCCAGCGGAATTGAGGTAGTAGAGCTCATGGGTCACGGGGTCGCTGACATACACCAGTTCATCCAGCGCCTCTACAATATTCTCCAGTGTCTCTGAAGTAAGGGACATGTTCTGGGGCAGCTGCTCCTTGCTCCATTCCAGATGGCGAAGCTGCTGCAGCTGCTCTGTCCGGGCCTGATATTCCGGCGCAGTCTGCCGGATGTAGCTGTTTTCAAATTCCTGCTCGGTCAGCGGCTGGTGAAACAAAAAGCCCTGGAGCAGATCCGGCCCCAGCTCCTCCAGCGCCGCCAGCTCGTCCTTGATCTCCACTCCCTCGCAGCATACCCGGATCTGGGAGGAACGGGCCAGCTCGATCATGTTCTTCATCAGGCGATAATTGTAGGCGCTGTACTGAATGCCGCTGACAAAACAGCGGTCAATCTTGATTTCATCAATATCTAAATTTTTCAGGTAAGCCAAGCTGGAATAACCAGTACCGAAGTCATCCACCGAGATTTCAATGCCAGCCTGCTTCCACTGGTAGAACAGGCGGTTAAAGCGGGCGTAGTCCTGCAGCTGCATACTCTCGGTGACTTCCAGGGTGAGGGCGTCCCCCGGCAGGCCGCTTTGCTCCAGCCGCTCCAGCACCTGGCTGGCAATCTCCTTCTGACTGAGCTGCGTATAGGAAATATTGACGCTGATGTGCATTTGGGGCAGATGCTCCCGCCACGTCTGACACTGCGCCATGGCCTTCTCCAGCACCCACAGCCCTACCGGGCAGATCATCCCCGTCTGCTCCAGCGCGGGGATAAACTCCGCCGGGCTCACCATCCCACGGGTGGGAGAATGGTACCGCAGCAGGGCTTCCACCCCGAACAAGTCGTAGCTTTCCCGCCGGAGCTGGGGCTGATAGCGCAGGGAAAAGCCGGAGAAGCCATCCTGGATGCTCTGGTACAGCTCCTCCTGCAGCTCCACCGTGGACAGCTTCTCCTCATAGTCCTTCTGGGAGAAAAAGGCCAGGGTATTTTTCCCCACCCGCTTAGCCTTGTCCAGCGTCTCCTCCGCATACTGGTACATGGCATTGCTGTCCACATTCTTGTGTCCGTGGTACGAGACTACGCCGGCAGAGATGGTACACCAGTCCGCCATGCGGGCACGGATCTGCTGATAGACCTTCTCCACTTCCTCCTGCTGGGTCACCGGCAGGTTGATTGCAAAGCAGTCCCCGTTCACCCGGTAGACCCGCAGGCCGGCACCCACCAGCTCCTCCAACGTATCCGCCATGGTACATAGGATCTGGTTCCCATACTCCCGGCCGTGACGCAGGTTGATATGCTTAAGATTGTCTACGCCGATCAGCAGCAGATAACAAGGAAGCTTGGCTTCCAGGATCCGCTTCATGTCATCGGCCAGCTTGTTTCCGTTAAAGGCTCCGGTCATGGGATCCACTTTCTGCTCTAAAACGGTATCGGACATCCGTCCTACCATAATAACCGGTTCGCCTGTCTCATCACTGCTGCACTGGCCCTGGCAGTTGACCCATACCCGGTTCCCTGCCCGGTCCACCAGACGAAAGTCTGTGTTATACTGCGTCATCTTCCCCTGCCGTACCTGTTCCATAGCCCGGCTGAGGGCGGGGCGGTCCTTCTCATAGACGATCCTGCACCACTCTTCCACGGTGCACTGCTCCGTCCCATCCTCCAGGATGGGGTAACGCTTGTTAAGGTGGCCAAAAAAGTGAAGACACCCTGTTTTTAGCTCCCATAAAAATAGGTAGTCGTTTCCGCTCTCCCCCAGGGCACGCAGGGTGTTCAGCTGGGCCTTCATCACTTCGTTTTCCTCTGTTCTCACAGGCTCTCATTCCTTCTGCACTGTGTGGGCGTTGCTCACAAACGCAGACTGATCTGCGCTCCTTCTTTAAAAAAGAGATACTCCCTCATATCAGATTCCAGTGACGCGGTTCACGGTTCCTAACAGAGGGAGCATCTCAGCTATCCTATATCTCAGATACCCACTGCGATTTTGTTATTGCTCGGATGCTTCCGCAGGCTTCTGGCTGCTGGCCGCCTGGGTGATCTCCGCCCAGATCCGGTTTACATCCTCCATACAGCTGAAGTACAAGCTGGTAAGCAAGTTGGTCTGAATTCCCAGCTCCTCTGCGAATTGGTCGATCTGCGCCCAATCTGCCCGCTCGTAGCTCAAGGTCAGATCGTAGAGCATGCCGCACCGGCCCTTATGCTGCAGCAGGGCATCCTTGACCTCCTGACACAGGGGGATCTGCTGCAAAATCTCCTCCAGAGGGGCGTCGATCAAATAGTTCAAAGTGGAAAACATACCCATCAAATAGGCATCCGACTTGTTGATGGGCATATTCTTGGCGTAGTTCATCAGGCTGCTGCAAAAGTTGGCCCGCATGAGGGACAGACGCAGGAACTCCTCCGCCCCCTCATCCATGTGGTTTTCCGCATTGCTGGCGCTGAGCAGATAGATCCACTGTTTCAGCTCATTGAGGCCGATGGTCATAATGGCCTGACGCACGGTGGTCACCTTGCTGCGCAGCGAGAAATAGCGGGAGTTGGCAATGCGCAGCAGACCGTAGGTGAGGGTGGCATCCACCGAGATGATACGCTCAATTTCCTCGATGTCCGGCTCATCCTTGATCACCGCCACCATCAGGCGGAAGAAATTGCTCTGCATGTAGCCGCTGTTGTGGGTCTTCTGGGTCATCTTCTCCGCCACAAAGGTGCCTTCCATGGCGTCCACCAGGAGCTTCTGGGCCCGCTGATAGAGCTCCTCCTTGTCGATTCCCACAGCAATGCACTTTTTATTCATACTGTGGGCGATCTCGATGATGTTCTTTAAGGTCAGCTCCTGCATGGTCTGGAAATTTACCTTGATGTAGTCGATATTATCCAGCATGGCCAGGTACCGGGGGGCAAACTGGAATTCATTGACGGCAATCTTATACCCCTCTCGGGCATACTGCTGAATCATATGCATAGCCAGGGGATGAATGATAACACTGTCATCGATTTGGATGACCAGCTCATTTTTATCAAACAGCCGGGGCGTTTTTTTCATCAGCAAAGTGGTGGTAAAAGTCATAAAGTTGAGAGTACCCCGCAGCAGCTTGTCAGTATTCAGAGTCAGAAAATTATAGATGGTATCCGCCGCCGCAAAGTCGTTTTCCACCCCGTTATCCACTCCGAAGGCGCTGTTCTCCCCATAGTACTGGATTTCATAACCCACAATGCGGTTATCCCGGTCCTTAATGGGCTGGCGTACAATGTATTTGCTGCTCATAAAGCCGCTCTCCCTTCTACTTTTTCTGCTTGCGTTCCAGAAGTTCGTCCAAAATGCCGATCAGATGGCCGATCTCCGGCTTGCTCAGCTGCTCATCGGCTCCTACCTCCTGACCCTTGCGGCGCATTTCCTCCGTAATCAAGGAGGAGAAGATGACCACTGGAATGTGCTGGAGCTCCCTGCTGCTCTTAATGAGCTTGGTCAGACGGTGTCCGTCCATCTGGGGCATCTCCAGGTCGGTAATAATGATGGCTACCTGACTGTCCACATCTCCCTGCTTTTCACAGGTCTGAAGGGCATCCCACAGCTCGGCTCCGTTGGGGAACATCCGCAGGTTGACGTAGCCCGCCCGCTCCAGGGATTCCCGAATCATCCGGGACAGGAGAATGGAATCCTCTGCCACCCAGACGGGGTTGGTGTTCCGGCCGCGGTTGCCCATGGCCTCCACCTCACTGATCTGGATGCTGGTCTCCGGGGCGATCTCCGCCACAATACGCTCAAAGTCCAGAATGTTCACCAGGTCCTCGCCGCACTGGGCAATGCCGGTGGCCACGCCGTCGGCGCCGCCGGAGATGGTGCTGTCCGGCTTCTGAATATCCTTCCAGGAGATGCGGCTGATCCCCACCACCGTGTCCACCCGGAAGGCCACATGCATCTGGTTGAAGTTGGTGACGATGAACAGGTCCTTCTCCTTGTGCTCGTGCTCCCGCCTGGTGAGATACTTGGGCAGGTCCACCACGGTGATCACTGTATCTCTGGGCTTAAAGATGCCCTCCACCGCCTGATGTGTATGGGGCATAGGCTTTACCGGCGCGGACATCATGATCTCCCGCACCTTGGCCACATTGATCCCATAGAGATTTCCGTCAATGGTAAATTCCATGATCTCGATCTCGTTGGTGCCTGTCTCCAGCAAAATTCCGCTTCTACTTTCCTCCGCCATGCCGTTCCCCACTTTCTGAAAATTCTTTTTAAAAAATCAGTTCCGGCTTCCCGTAGCTGCGCACACAGGCCTGACCGGAAGCCGCGTCAAACAGCAGCGTTCTGGCCACTGTTCCTCCCACGTCCTCCCGCAACAGGCGGATGCCCTCCCGCCGCAGGACCATGTGGGTGCTTTCAATATTGCGTTGGCCGATATTTCCTAAGTTGCCGCCGCCGGGGGTTTCAAACATCCGAGCCCCTCCGGCAATCTTGGCCACAATGCGGGTACGTGACCCGCCTTGGGCCTCCATACGCCGCAGGGTCTCACATATGCCGGTATCGGCATACTTCAAAGGAGATTTCCGACCGGTCTCCATATTCAGCGGCAGCATGATGTGGACCAGCGCCGCCAGCTGAATCAGCGGATCATACAGACAGATGCCGATACAGGAGCCCAGTGCGTAAGTCACGAGCATCCCGTTTTGTCGGGCCATCTTCATATCCGCAATCCCAACTACCAGCTTATCATTCATCCAAAACCCCCAGCTTTTTCAGCAAAAAATTCAGCGACCGA
Source organism: Lawsonibacter sp. LCP25S3_E2 (assembly GCF_052117285.1). Taxonomy (NCBI): domain Bacteria; kingdom Bacillati; phylum Bacillota; class Clostridia; order Eubacteriales; family Oscillospiraceae; genus Lawsonibacter; species Lawsonibacter sp. LCP25S3_E2. Next base: position 120,917 of record NZ_JBQKJL010000009.1, on the reverse strand, counting down.
ATATCGGGCGACAGGAGCAACTGGCAAGGTACCGCCTTTCCGGCGCAGATGAAGTTGGCCCCGATGGTCATGATATAGTCCGACTGTCCGCCAAACTCCGCCATCGGCACGGTGAGGATGGCCCCCTGCATGTCTACAGCAAAGGCGGGCACGGTCAGGCGGGTGGTGATCTCCGCCAGGCTGGACAGGGCGTTGATGAAGGTGGAAATCATGATGTTGCCCACCTCCACCAGGGCCGAGCGGTCCAGATCATCCAACTGCTCATACTCCTGCACGGTCCGGCCCACCATGCGCTGGAGCACCAGATTGACAAACTCCATCTGCTGCACCGAGAGCATGATGCCATTGAGCTCCCCTGACATGTGGACCAGCACGCCGGCGGTAATGACCTCCGGGCCGCCGATCCAGTCGATGGCCTCGTTGTACCCCATGATGCGCACCTCCGGCATGTCGATGCGCACCTCACAGCCCAGCATACTGGACAGGGCGGTGGCAGCATTGCCTGTACCGATGCTGCCGATCTCCCGGATGGTATCCAGTTCCAGGACATTCAGATCTTCATAGTTTTTCATACCCATCCCCCAGCTTATCCATTGGTCAGACCGTTGATAGTGGTCTCCACCTCGTCGGCGGTCTGCATCATTTTCAGTACATAGCTATAGGAACGCTGGGCCTCAATGACCTGGCTGAGCTCGGTGGCCAGGTCGGTATTGGAGGTCTCCAACACACCGCGCTCCACTTTGGAGTCCCCTACCCACACCATACCATTCTTATCGCCCATGAGGAAGCGGCTGCTGTCTTCCCGCTCCAGGCCGTCCCTATATTGGATGGCAAACACGCCCACCGTAATCTCGCCGTCCGGGTCACTGACCTGGATGGGGTAGCCGTCCTGGCCCAGCACCTGCCGGCCCTCGCCGTCGGAAAGGTAGTAGACGGTATCTAACACCGGCTGTCCGTTCTCATCCACCTGACCGGTGGCCTCCTGGAAGCCGGCCAGCGTGAAGGCCCCGTCTCGGGTAAAAGACACCTCACCGGTGCCCGGATTATACAAGGCAAAGTAGCCCTCCCCCAGAATGGCAAAATCCAGGTTCCGGTCGGTCCGCTGGATGCTCCCTTCCTGCCAGTTGGTGGTGGTACTGGACAGATAGGCACCGCTGCCTCGGGGCAGCTGGGAATTGTCGATGCCATCCAGCATCCCATACATCAGCGTCTGAAAGGCGGGGACCTGGGCCTTAAAGCCGTTGGTGTTCACGTTGGAGATATTATTGGCCTGTACGTCCATGCGCAGCATCTGCTGCTGAGCGCCTACTGTGGCGCTGTAAAAAGCTTGAAGCATAACCCGTTTCCCCTTTCCCGCATTACAGCTGGCCGATCTGGTTTGTGGCCTTGGTCAGCACTTCATCGTAAAGCTTAAGCACCTGGGCCCCGCTCTGGAGGGAGCGCTGGGCGGTGAGCATCCGGCTCATTTCCTGGAGCATATCCACATTGGACTCCTCCACGTACTTCCACATGACCTGGGGCTGTCCCTGCAGCTGGGCCTGCTGTCCGCCGGCCTGGAACAGGCCACTCTCCCCCTTGACGAGCTGGGCGTTGTCCTCAAAGGTGTAGACCCCCAGCTGGCCCAGATAGGCCCCATCCTGGGTGTAGAGCCGCCCCGCGTTGTCGGCCCGAATCTGGTCGATGCCCAGTGTAATGGGCTGTCCGTCCGCCCCCAGCACGGTTCCATGGCCGGCCAGGGTCAACTGGCCCTGGTCGTTGAGGCAGAAGCTGCCAGAACGGGTATACTCCACGCCGTTGTCAGTCTGGATGGCAAAGAAGCCGTCCCCCTGGATGGCAAAGTCCAGCGTCAGCCCGGTATCCTTCATGATCCCCTGGCTATAGTTCACATAGAGCTGGTCAGGGGCCAGGATGTAGCTCTCCTCTCCGATCACGGTGGCGCCGCTCTTATCCTTGTTGCCCACCCGGCTGATCAGTACCTCCTGAAACGTGCGGTCGGTATAGGTCTCCGCCTTGTAGCCGGCCGTATTCAGGTTGGTCATGTTGTTGCCGATCACATCCAGCCGTCTCCCCTGAGACAAGATGCCGGAGGTCAGCTGATAAAATCCCTTGGTCATAGATGATTCCTTCTTTCTAGACCCTCAGGCCTGCATATATTGCTTCATATGGACCCGCAGGTGCTGCAGCGCCCGGCTGTGGATCTGGGAAACCCGTGCCGCACTTACACCCAGCACCTGGGCGATCTCTTTCATGTTGAGTTCTTTCTCGTAGTAGAGGGAGAGCACCATGCGCTCATTTTCCCGCAGGGAGGCAATTCCCTGCTCCAGCACCTGGTGGAGCTCCTGGTCCTGATACTCCTCCTCCGTGGGGTTGCTTTGTTCTCCCAGGTTGAGGAATTTCTCGGTTGCGTTTCCGCAGCTGTCCAGCACCGCCTCAAAGGAGACCATACTGGACACCGCTGTCTCGGAAAGCAGTGCATCGTACTGCTCCCGAGTCAGCCCCATATATTGAGCCACCTCATCACTGGTGGGCACCCGGCCCAAATTTCCGGCCAACTCGTCGGTAGCCCGGTTGAGCTTGACCGCCTTCTGCCGCACCTGGCGGGGCAGCCAGTCCTGCCGCCGGGCCAGATCTACGATCATGCCCCGCAGGCGGGTGGAGACGTAGGTCTCAAATTTGACATTTTTGGACAGGTCAAATTTGTCCACCGCGTTGAGCAGTACCAGCAGCCCCTCCTGGATGATGTCATCCAACTGGGCAAAGCTGCTGTATAGGCCACTGGCCTGCAGAGCGATACGGCGCACCAGCTGGGTGTAGCGCAGTACCAGCATCCATTTAAGCTCCTGGTCTCCGGTGCGCTGATAGAGCTCCAGAAGGCTCCGGTCGTCCAGCTGCTGAGCTTCCTCTTGGGATACGGAGGCCGGGAGGTAAGTCTCCTCCGGCGTTGCCACGCCTGTCGTCTGTTCCATTTCTCTCCCGCCTCCTTTCTTGGTGGTTTGCTGTTACACCGCGGCCGCCTGGGCCTGCAAGGTGATGTTGCCGATGGCCTGGATCTGGACGTTGCTGGTGATCTCGTGGAAGGAGAGCACGTACACATCGGGGTAGAACTGGGCGATCAGGCGGCTGAGGTAGACCCGGATCACCTGACTGGTAAGCACCACCGGGGTCTGGGACAGCTCCTGGAACTTCTTGCGCAGCTCGCCCAGCTGGGCCATGATCTGCTGCATGACATCCGGGGTAAGGGCCAGGTAAACTCCCTGCTCGTTTTTGGTAAGGGCGGAGAGGATCTTCTTTTCCACCTCGGCATCCAGAGTGACCACTCGGAGCTGTCCGTTTTCGCAGAAGCGGCGGGTAATCGTGCGGCTGAGCCGGGTACGGACCTGCTCGGTGACTGCATCGGCGTCCCGGTTGGGACCTGCGTCGATGATCGCCTCCAGAATAAGGCCAAGATCCCGGATGGGAATGCTCTCCTTAAGAAGGTTGCGCAGGATCTTCTCCAGTCCCGCGTAGGTAATCACATTGGGGATGGCATCTGCCACCAGGTCTGGGTCGGTTTTCTTCAGATGCTCCACCAGCTGCATGACCTCGGTACGGCCCAACAGCTCAAAGGCGTGACGCTTGATGGTCTCAGACAGATGGGTAAGCATGACCGTAAGAGGTGTAATGACGGTGTAGCCATAGATCTCCGCCATCTCCTTGTTCTCCGGCAGAATCCACCGGGAGGGGATACCGTAGGCGGGCTCGATGGCCTCGATGCCGTCGATCTCGCCGCCGGGATTGGGGGGCTCCAGGGCCAGGTAATAGTCCACCAGAACCTCGCCTCGGGCTACTTCCTCACCCCGTATGCGGATAATGTACTGGTTGGTACCCAGCCCCGCTCCGTCATGCAGGCGGATGGAAGGGATGACAAAGCCCATATCCTGGGCGTATTGGCGGCGGAAAATGACGATACGGCTGATGAGCTTGCCCCCGCTGCCCTCATCCACCAGAGGGATAAGGCTGTATCCAAATTCCATCTCAATAGGCTCCACGGTGAGAAGGGAATAGACGTTGTTGATGTCCTTGTAGTAGTCCGCCTCGCTGGCCGCTGCTGCCTCGGGGGCTGGCTGTTCCGCCTGGGCCGCGGCCTGCTGCGCCTGGAGTGCTTTTTCCTTGTTCATGCTCCGCTCGCCTATGATGCCTCCCGCGGTCAGGCAGCTGCCCACCAACAGCAGAGGCAGGGTGGGGGTGCCGGGGACAATGCCCAGCAGCACCAGAATGACACCGGTGGCCAGGATGGCCCGTGGCTGGGCCTTGAACTGGCCGATCACATCGGTGTTCAGGCTGCCGTCGGACACGGAGCGGGTGACGATCATGCCGGTAGCGGTGGAAATCATCAGGGCGGGCAGCTGGGAAACCAGGCCGTCGCCGATGGTGGCGATGGAGTAGACATTCATCACCGTCTGAATGTCGCTGCCGCCCTGAACGATACCGATGATCAGGCCGGCCACAAAGTTGATGACCGTGATGATCAGGGACATGACGGCATCGCCCTTGACGATCTTAGTGGCGCCGTCCATGGCACCATAGAAGTCCGCTTCCTTCTGGATCTTGTAGCGGCGCATCCGGGCCTCCTTCTCGTCAATGAGGCCGGAGCTCAAATCGGCGTCAATGGCCATCTGCTTACCCGGCATAGCGTCCAGGGTGAAGCGGGCGGCCACCTCAGAGACACGCTCTGCGCCCTTGGTGATCACGATAAACTGCACCAGTACAATGATTAAAAAGATCAAAATACCGATGACAATATTACCTTGCGTAATCAAATTACCAAAGGATTTGATGACCACACCGGCATAACCGCCGTCCCGGAGGATCAGACGGGTGGAGGACACGTTCAGGCCCAACCGAAACAGGGTCGTCACCAGCAGCAGGGAGGGAAAAATGGAAAACTCCAGTGCCTCCGAAATGCTCATGGTGATCATCAAAATCATGATGGACAGGGAGATGTTGATCACGATCAGCACATCCAGCGCCGGTGCGGGCAGGGGGAGCATCAGGAACAGGACGATGACCACCACCATCAGCGATATGGCATTGTCGAAAATTCGTCTCATCATAACGTTTTAAAATGGCTCGCTTTCTGTTAAGTGCCTTTTTTGTCCAACCGATAGAGGTACACCAGCACCTCAGCCACCGCACCGTACAGTTCAGGGGGAATCTCCTGGTTGAGGTCGGTGGAGCTGTACAGGGCCCGTGCCAGAGGGACGTTCTCCACCACAGCCACATGGTGCTCCTCCGCCACCTGGACGATGCGCAGGGCCAGGGAGTCCTGTCCCTTGGCCAGCACCACGGGGGCCTTATCCCGATCTTCCTTGTAGCGCAAAGCCACGGCAAAGTGGGTAGGGTTTCGGATGACCACATCGGCCTGAGGCACCTTCTGCATCATGCGGGACTGGGCCATCTTTCGCTGCTGTTCTTTGATCCGGCTCTTGATCTGAGGATCGCCCTCGGTCTGCTTAAACTCCTCTTTGATCTCCTGCTTGGTCATGCGGATCTGCCGCTCGTAGTCCCACCACTGGTAGAACACATCGGCTGCAGCCAGCACCACATAGGCCACAGCGATCTGCATAGACATCTGGAAGGCCATGTCCAGCAGGTGAGAACAGGCCGCGGTCAGGTCGGTGAAGAAGTACTTGGTAAATACATCGACGATTCCGGCCAAAAAATGATAAATGATGTAGAGCAGGATAATGATCTTCAAAAGGCCCTTCATGGCCTCGATGACGCTGCGCAGAGAGAACAGCCGCATAAAGCCCTGAATGGGGTTAATCCGGCTGAATTTGGGCCGCAGGGACTCCCCAGACACCAGCATCCGGGTCTGAAAGAAGGTGGCTGCCACCCCCGCCACCGCTGTGGCGACCATCAAAGGGCCCACCGCCCGGACAAAGGCCCACAGCAGCTGGGCCAGCAGCTGGCTGAGGTCCCCCGCCGTAGGAGTGCCTGTCTGGGTCAAGGTCAGAGAAAAGCACAGGCGGAAAAATTCCTCAATAGCGGAGGCGGACCCCACCGCAGTGAGAAAAAACACCGCCAGCCCCACCAGGAGTACAACCACCGATACCGCGTCGTTGCTGAAGAAGATGTTGCCCTTCTTCCGTTCGTCCCGCCGTCGTTTCGGGGTTGCCTTTTCGGTTTTCTGTCCGTCCGCCATGCCGCGTCACCTCCCGTGGACTATCCCGGCGCGGCGATGATCTGCAGCATCCGGCTCATGCTGTCCAGCATCTCCGACTCTGCCCCCAGCAAAAACTCACTGATGGGGTTCAAAAACAGGAACAACAGCACCAAGCCAATAATCACTTTCAGCTCGATGTTGATGACAAATGCGTTGATTTGGGGAATGGCCTTCATCAGAATACCCATGCCCAGCTCACCCAACAATTCGGCGGCCAGGATGGGGAAGGCCAGCTTAATGGCCAGCACCATGCAGGAGAGAAATAGTTCCACTACCCCTGAGGCCACCGCCTGCCCAAAGCCAGCCTGGCCAAAGGGGACCACCTGCTGAGAGGTGAGAAAGATGCGCAGCATGGTGTAGTGTCCATTCTCTGCAAAAAAGTTCAGAACAAACAGCACGTTGAGCAGCGAGGCCGTCACCGTCATGTTGATCTGGCTGCTGGCGTCGTAGACCTGGGCCATGGTCAGGCCCATCTGAGCGTCAATGACTTCGCCGCCCACCTGAATAATCATAAAGAACAGCTGCATCACAAAGCCCATCACAAAGCCCACCCCCAGCTCCAATAGAAGCCGAAGGGCAAATTCTACAATGGACTCTGGCACTGGGGGAGCATCCACCGCCATACTCATTACAAAGGCGGAAAATACCATGATGATCCCAGCCTTGGCCAGGTTGGGCAGGCTGTTTCTGCCCAAAATGGGGTTGAGCAGCACAAAGCCGGTCACCCGCATAAAAATCAGCGTAAATAGGTACAGTTCTGACCAATCCATCGTCCCGTCCTCACATCAGGGAAAACAGATAGCGGGTGTAGTCCTGCAGGACCTCCAGCATCCAGCCTCCGCCCACCAGCAGAATCGCCACAACCACAATGAGCTTGAGGATAAAGGACAGGGATTGTTCGTGGATCTGGGTCACCGCCTGAAAGATGGCCACCAGAATGCCCACCACCATACTCAGCAGCAGCATGGGCGCGCCGATTTTCAGCGCTACCCCCACGCCTTCCCGGAGAATATCCACCGGCTCCATATCGTAACCCCCTATGTATCACATCTAATTGAATCCACGCACCAGGGTGGAAAACAGCAGCTGCCACCCATCCAGGGAGATAAACAGCAGCAGCTTGAAGGGCATGGAGATCATAGACGGCGGCAGCATGATCATGCCCATGGACATCAGGGCCGAGGATACCACCACATCAATGAGCAGGAAGGGGATGTAGAGATAAAAGCCGATGAGAAATGCCCGTTTGAGCTCCGTAGTCATAAAGGAGGGAACCAGGATGTGCAGGGGCAGGTCCTGGGCGTTTTGCGTGTCCTCCGGTGTCTGGACCCCCGCCATATCACAGAACAGGCTCATGGCGCTCCGCTCCGTATTCTTGGCCATAAACTCCTTAAGGGGAATCTTGGCTCGCTCAAAAAACTCGTCCTGGGTGATTTGCTGATCCACGTACGGCTCATAGGCCGTAGTCTGGATCTCGCTGACCACCGGGGACATGGTAAACAGGGTCAGAAACAGGGCTATGCCCACCAACACCATATTGGGAGGATTCTGCTGCAGTCCCATGGCGGAACGCAGAAAGGAAAAGGAGATGATGTACCGCGTAAAAGAGGTCATCATCACCACCATGGAGGGCAGCAGGGTCACCATGGTGGTCATAAAGAGAATTTGGAGGGTCTGGACATTCTCTCCGTTTACATTGATCAGTGCGTCCAAGTTCGCGCCTCCTATCTCTTTCGCTGCTCCAGTACCCGGCGCAGGGCCTGGGCAAAGTTTTCCGATATGGCTGCATTGGATTTGCTGCCCGGTGTGCTTTCTTCGTCATCCAGCAGCTCCTGAGGGACCTCCCCCAGGTTGGTGAACCCGCCGGGGGCGGCTCCATACAGATACAGCCGCTCCCCTACCTTCACCAGCAGCAGGCGCTGGTCCTTGCCAACGGGGATCTGCTCCAGTACGGTGATGTACCTGCCCCGGCCCAGTCTGCCCCCCGCCATGCTCCCTACCACATACCGGGTAAACCAGTAGGCCAGTGCCAGGATCAGGCAGGTAACAAAGAGCGCCCAGAGTAAGGGCCCCAGTTCCTTCATCTCAGGTTAGGGTGCGCCCACAATGGAACTGACTGTCTTAAGCAGACGGTCGCTCTTAAAGGGCTTGACGATAAAGTCTTTGATGCCGGCCTGCACGGCCTCCACCACCATGGCCTCCTGGCCCATGGCAGAGCACATGACCACATTAGCATTGCCGTCCTTGGCACGGATGGCCTTCAGGGCTTCCAGGCCGTCCATGTTAGGCATGGTGATGTCCATGAGCACCAGGTCGGGCTTGAGCTCAAAATACTTTTCCACTGCGTCCTGACCGTCCACAGCCTCATGGATGTCGGTATAGCCCTCTTTGGTGAGGGTGTCACGGATCACTTTTCGCATAAATGCTGCATCGTCTACAATCAGAATCTTAGCCATGATATTCATCCTTTTCTTTTATTTTTCCCGTACCGGATCTTTGCACCGGCCGGGTCAGGGCTGCTGCTTTAACAGCTCGCTTTGCTTGAGGACCTCTGTGATGCGTACGCCGAAGTTGTCATCAATGACCACCACGTCGCCCCGCGCCACACAAAGGCCGTTGACAAACAGGTCGACCTGATCTCCGGCCAGCTTATCCAGCACCACCAGAGATCCCTTGGAGAAGGAAAGAATATCCTCCACCTTCCGCCGGGTCCGGCCAATTTCCACCGAAATCTCCAGCGGGACGGACATAATAAGCTCGAGGTTGTCCGCCTGCTCTTTGCCCAGTCGCTCCTCCGCATCCAGGACCGGGAGCTGAATGGGGTTGGCATTGATTCGTTTGGGTTCCTGCATCCCCCAGCCGGGCTGCATGGGCTGCTGCATAGGCTGTTGGGCCCACCCATACTGGGGTGCCTGCATGGGCTGCATGGGTTGTGCAGGGGGCTGCATGGGCTGTACAGGGGGCTGCATGGGCTGTACAGGGGGCTGCATGGGCTGTGCAGACTGCTGAGGCGCCGCTGGCTGCTCAGGCTGCGCAGCGGGCTGATTGATCAGTCCGTTGAGCATCTGCTCGATCTCCTCCTGGCTCATGACCCCGCCGTTATAGCCGTCAGAGCTGCCGGCCACCGGCTGAGCAGCCGGCTGAGGCTCGGGCTGAGGCGCCGGCTTGGGCTCAGGCTGAGCCGGCTCATCCGAAGAGACGCTGCCGAAGTTCATCTCGAAACCGGCCAGCAGTTCCCGTGCCAGGTGGACTGGCATCACGTTGACAAACTCGCTTTTGAGCATATCTTCAATGCTCAGCATAAAGCGAACCACAACCAGGGGGCCGTCCTCGGAGTTGATGTGTTCCTGTTTAAACTGCTCCACATCGTCCAAGGCAAAGGACGAGGGGGTGGAGATGTTCACCGGGTGACCCAGGAAGTCGGACAGGGCTGTGGAGGCTGCCCCCATCATCTGGTTCATTACCTCACACACAGCGCTGATGGTAAGATCGTTGAGTTCAAACTCATCATCCGGGGTCTCGCTGCCCATCAGGATGTCAACAATCACCTTCACATCCCGCTTGCGCAGCAGCATGATGTTGCTGCCCTCCAGGCCGGAGACATATTTGATCTCAATGCCGATGGCCGGCTCCAGATCACCGATGCTGAAGTCCTCCACCGCGACCACACTCACCGAGGGAGTGGTGATATCCACCCGGTGGTCCAGCATGTTGGATACTGCGGTAGCCGAGGACCCCAGGCTGATATTCATAATTTCGCCGATGGCATCCAGCTCCATCGAATTAAAGATATTCTGAGCCATGTTCCTCACTCCTCCTCTCTTGACTGGACGTGACAGGTCTCCCAGATCTTCACGGCCATGCTGCCGTTCTGCGTGCCCAGCTTACCGCTGAACCAGGGCTGTCCGCCGATGAACAAATTCACCGGCTCTTTGGTCGGGTGTCCCAAATCGATCACGTCTCCCACATTTAAGCTGTAAATATCCCGCAACGTGAGCTGAGTGCGGCCCAGCTCCGCTGTGACCTCCAGCTGAGAATCCCGCAGGATATCCATAATCTCCTGGGAGTTGTTCTCCCCGGTTCCCCGTCCCACCTGATTCATGGCAGAGATCTTGGTAAAGATGTTGGTCAGCATCATGCCGGGCAGGCAGATGTTCATCCGCCCGGAGGCGTTGGGGAATTTGATGCTGATACCGATGATGACCACGGTTTCGTCCAGTCCGATCAGCTGCACCAGGGTTGGGTTGGATTCTACCCGCCGGACGGAAAAGTTCAGGTCGATGTAGTTCTCCCAGCTGCCCCCCAGAATGGAGATCAGATCCTTGACGATGCTCTCATAAAGCTTAAGCTCCAGGGGGGTAAAGCTGTATCCAGCCGGGATCTTGGCCGAGTCATCCCCCTCGCCGCCCATCAGGCGGTCCATCATATTCAGCACCAGGCCGGTGCTGAGATGGATCAAAACCGGGGTATCCTCACTTTCCCGCACCCCCTCCACGTCCACATCCGCTAAGGTCAGCACATCGCCGTCGGAAAGGGCGTTGGAAAACTCATAGTAGCGCTGCTCCTCTACCGACTCCACCGAAATGTCGCTGGTGGTGTGCAGCAGACCGTTGAGTCTGGAGTTGATAATCCGGGTGTAGTTTTCAAAGATACCGCTGATCATTTTCAGCCGGTCTTTGGTAAACTTTCTCGGACTGTAAAAGTCATATTTTCTGTATTTCTTTTCCGCATCCTGGTCGGAACGGTTCAGATCCATCTCGCCGCTGCGTGCTGCGTTGAGCAGTGCGTCGATCTGGCTTTGTGATAATACTTCCGCCATGCTATCCCTCCTGGCTGGAACCGGTTTGCGTTTGAGCCTGCTTCCCGGAGGTTCCGGCGTTTTCCTCCGTCTCGGCTGAGGTTCCGTCCTGCCCGGAACGCATGGTGTAGTACTGGGCGATGTCGTCCCCCATATCGTTCTCCACATCCAGACCCGTCACCAGCAGCTCCACCCGCCGGTTCTGCGCACGGCCCGCCGCGTCGTCGTTTTCCGCCACGGGGCGCCACTGGCCGTAACCCACACTGACCAGGCGGGAAGGATCGATGATGTCCTTTTCCTGAAGATAGACCGTTACCACTGCCGCCCGGTTGGTGGCAAGGAAGCGGTCCACGGCAGGATCGTTGGGGGAGTCGGGTACCTCCTGGGCGGTGTGTCCCAGCACACGAATCTCATCGATGGATTCGCTGACTTGCGCAATGGCAGTGGCCACATGATCCAGCACTTCCTTGCCGTCGTCCCGCAGGGTGTAGCTGTCACCATCGAAAAAGACTGTGTTGTCAAAGGACACAAAGACATAGCCGCTGCCTTTGGTGATCGAGATTTCCGCGGCCAGGTTCTCCGACTCCACATATTCCCTCATGGCCTGATAGAGCTTCTCAATATCCGCGTCCACCTGCTCCTGGGTCACATTGCTGATCTCATGGCCGCCGGGGTTTTGTTCGGTCACCGCGTCGGGATTAAAGGACTCCACCAGGGCGATCCATTTCTCCTTATCCATGGTGGACATGGAATAGAGCATGACAAAAAAGCACAGCAGCAGCGTCACCATATCGCCATATGTATCCATCCAGTTGGCGCCGCCGCCTCCGCCGCGTTTTTTTCGCATATCCAAACCTCCTCTCCCCTATGACACCGGGAGATTATTTCCCTTTTCTGCGGCCCTTCTTTTCCTTGGGGGCGCCGCCGCCCTCTCCCTCTTCACCGCGCTGGTTCTGCTTCATGAAGGTGAGCAGCCGCTCCCGCAGAAACTTGGGGTTCTCGCCCGACTGGATGGCCATGATCCCCTCCACCACGATCTGCCGGCAGAGGATCTCTTCCTCATCCCGTGCAGTAAGGTTGGCGGCAATGGGGTTGAAGATCACGTGGGCCAGGAAGGAACCGTAAAAGGTGGTAACCAGAGCCACCGACATGTTGGGGCCCAGGGCGTCCATGTCCGCACCGTCCAGCCCTTTCAGCATGTTGATCAGACCGATCAGGGTACCGATCATACCGAAGGCGGGGGCGGCGTTGGAGCCCCGTTCATACATGGCCACCACCTCTTGGTGGCGGGCGGAGGTCTGTTCAATGTCGTTTTCCAGGATGCTCCGGACCCGATCCGGGTCATTGGCATCTACAATGAGCATAATGGCCTGCTTGAAGAAGGGATCGGTCTGTTCGTTGGCCTTCTCCTCCAGGGCCAGAAGGCCGTTTTTCCGGGCGATCTGCGCCAGCTCCACCAGCTGCTCCACATAGGTGGTGGGGTCAAAGGCTTTCGCCCGCAGCATGATTTTGATGTGCGCGGGAAAAGACTTGGCCAGCTTGGGGTAGCAGGCGATCACCACGGCCAGGGTACCGCCCACCACAATGAGGATACTGGAGACATCCACAAAGTTGCCCAGCTTATCAAAGTCAATGGGTGGAGTTCCGCCCGCGTCAAAGGCAATGCCGAACAGAGTAAAGAATACAGCCAGCACAATGCCGATCAAATACACTACATTCATAACGTCGATCCCTTCTGTTTATATCCCGCCGATGTACGGAAAAGCGCAAGGTCAGCGCCGGTCGATCACAGAAATTTCCCGGTGGATATCCTGAACCTTCGCGTTATAGTCCGCGATTTTTTGGATGATCTCCTCCACGGTGTCCCGCACCAGATAGTAGTCGTGGTTCATCATCACGACCTTACACTCTGGGATCAGCTCGATGCACTCAATCTGGTTGTGGTTGAGCAGGAACCGCTCCTTGTTCATTTTCTGCAATTCGATCACAAAACTCGCCCTCTTTTCTCGTCTGCCGCCGCCTGGAGCGGATGCCCCAGGCGGCGGAGTGTGCTCAATCCGGTGGATCTTACTTATCAGCTATCAGCGCTTCATGTTGACCAGCTCTTCCAGCATGGTATCGGTAACGGTGACAATCCGGGTGTTGGCCTGATAGCCCCGCTGGTAGAGGATCATGTTGGTGAATTCGGTGGCCAAGTCAGTGCTGGAACCCTCCAGGAAGGAGGTCATGATGCCCACGGTGCTGCCGCCCAGCAGTTGGGAAGCGGGATCGACCGTGGTACCATCTTCCAAGAAAATATTTCCGTTTCTCAGGGAGCCGGTCACCGCGCTGTTGGGGGTGCTGACGGTAATGCTGCCTGCAGCATCACCGGCCGAATAGTAGGGGCCGTCCGTGTGGAGCACGCCGTTGGGATTTTCCACCGTGCCCAAGGCGATATAGCCTACTACTACGACTTCCTTGGTGTCGGAATTGGTACAGGTAATTTTGCCGTTTTCATCGATCTTCATGTTGGTATAGTTAATGTAGCCGTCCACATTGGCATCATCGGCATCTTCCGGATCCACATTCTTTCCCGTATCCGCGATGCCGGGATATGTCGTTCCACCCGCGGCAACATAGCCAGGATCATCAGGGGCAAGGCCATTGCCCTTATCTCTCATGGGCAGACGAATCGGCACCAGATCGGTGCTGATCTTTCCTTCATTATTGGGGTCAAGCATCCCCGGAGTGTCTGTGCCTGTACTATTCACAAAGCCATAGACCACATTGCCCTGTCCGTCGGTGAGATAGCCGTCCCGGAACTCAAAGTCACCCACGCGGGTCAGGGTCAATTTTTTCACCGCATCCGCGCTGTTGACATCAATGTCCTTCGGACCCACCAGGAAGAATCCATCACCGCCGATGGTGCAGTCCAGGTCCCGGCCAGTAGCCACCAGGTCACCGCTGCTCATGTCCAGATCGATGGTGCCCACCGTACAGCCATAGCCGGTCTGCCGGGGATTGGTGCTGCCGGTGGTGAGGGTGCCCTCAGAACCAGCGCTCAGGGTGCTATAAATGCTATCCTTGAAGGTAAAGCGCTGGGTCTTGTAGCCATAGGTGTTAACGTTGGCGATGTTGTTACCCACCACGTTCAGGGCCTGCATATGTGTTTTCAAACCAGAAATTGCCGCGCTCATAGCGCCTGACATAGACATATTGTTCTTGCTCCTTCTTCCGAAATTTGTGCGCCGCCGGGAAACCGTCATTCACACGGTCCCCAGAGCCCCCTTTCGGTCCTGCCCTCTGTAATCTTACAGGAACACGGCGCCGTCAATGTTCGTAAAAATATTTTCCTTCATCTCCGACTGGGACATTGCGGTAATGACCCGGTTGTTGGGGACGTTGACGATAAAGGCCGCCAAGGTCTGGTCTAGTGCCAGAATATTGGTAGCTCCTTTGGCCTGCGCCCGCTCAACGGAATCACCCAGTCGTTCCAGCAGCGTGGGAGTGACTTCAATGCCCCGTTCCTCCGCACGGCTCAGCGCGTGCTTGGAAAAGGCCACCTGACGGGTTTGGGTACACGCCATCTGCTGCTGCAGGACAGAGTCAAAGCTGTCACTGCTTTGGGTTGTTTGGCGAGTGCGGGGTTCTGTCTGCCCAAGTCCGCCGGATCCACCCACACGATAGATCGGTCCGACCACGGGAACACCTCCTTTATCTGCCGTTCAGCGGCTTATACGTTTGGGGTCTGGTTGTTTTCGCCGTCACTGTCACCGTCGCCGCTTTCGCCTTCTCCACCCTCCTCGGGTTCCTCAGGCAGCGTACCAACGGCCATAATACTGTTCAGAGGATACATCTCATCGTTGACAAAGATAACGGGGACACCCTCATAGGTACCGGTACCAGTGACCTCGCCCACGATCTCCTGGAGATTGCCCTCCTCATCATAGGAGCCTACTGTGACCGTCTTTCCCACCAGAGAGGCGGCATAGGTCAGAGTATTGGCGGCAGTAATCTCTTCCAGGCTGGTCTGAACCTTTGTCAGCATCTGTACCGTGGACATCTGCACCATTTGATTGAGCATATCAGAGGTATCTGCCGTGTTGTCGATGGTCTGGTTTTGCAATTGCCGGACCATGAGCTGAAGAAAGTCCTCAAAGTTCAAACCAAAGGCGTCATCGTCCTCAGCTACCGTAAACCCTAACTTCTCAATTTCTTCGGGGGTCAGCGTGCTCCTGCTCTGATTGACGGAATAGGTGTTGTTTTTCTGGAGTGTATCCAGAGAAATCGGCATAAAATCGCTGCTTGTCATGCTATTTCACCTCTGCTTCTTCACCGTTTACACGGCGTCTGTCTCCATCTCCAGCAGTCCAAGCCGGAGCTGATGGAGGAAGTTCTCCGCCTCCTGGCGGGGTGTGTTGCGCTGCTGCTGTTGATGGGATTGCTGCTGTTGCTGGCCGCCATCCTGATCGGGGTGCTGCCAGGCGGACTGGTTCTCCTGGGGCTGGGCCACCTGCACCCGCACCTCACTGTGGGTATTGTCCTGCAGGATCAGGCCCAGGGTAGAGGCATGGTCGCTGAGCAGCCGGGCAGTCTGCTCGGTCTCGGCGTGGAGCACCACATGGAGTACTCCCTCCGGCGTACGGGTAAATTCCGCGGTTACGGTACCCAGATTGGCCGGATTAAGCTTGATCTCCACATGTTGATCTCCCTGATCCAACGCACCCTTCAGGATGTTGCTCAGGGACTTCTCCACCTCCTGGGCGGGGGCAGTCATATCTACGCTCTCCCCCTCGCCTACCCGCACCGGAGTGGCCTCCACATTCTGGAACAGGGGAGTTTGGAAACTCTCCACCGTCACGTCCTTGCCCTCGTCGCTTCCGGTCTGGGCCGCAGCGGACTGGGTCATGTCCTGACTCAGATTCTCCTGGGCTGTGCTCTGGGTGTCGGCGCTTTGGGATACCGTCTCACTGCTTTGCAGGACAGAAACCGGGGCGGCCTGCACATCAGATGTGGTCTCGGGCTGGACGGTCTGCTGGGGCTGAGCAGTCTCCCGCTGGACCTGAGGCAGTACGGTCCCGGCCTGAACCTGGGACTGGGCAGTCAGAACCGTCTGTGTGTCAGCCACGGCCGCCTCAATCGTTACCACCTGGGCCACAGGGGACTCTGCCGAGCCGACTGCCTCCACGAAGTTGGCCTGGACAGCCATCAGATCGCTGTACACCGCGGGCGCGGCCGCAGCGGCCACCACCTCCAGGTTGGCGTTTGGGGAATCCTTGTCGGGCTTTTCGGAGGTCCCCACATTCTGGTCACCCTGGGGATCTTTCAGGTTGGTGTCCTCCTTCCCGGCCTGGGTCGTATCTTCCCGGCGCTGTTCCAGCAAGTCCTGGAAGGATGTACCGCCCTGGTGGTCCTGGGTGTTGGCTGTCTGACCGGCTCCCTGGGTCGTCTGGGACATCTGCCATACACTCTGCAATGTCATCTGCAGCAGCATGTCTGTCATGTTCATCGTTCTCACCTCCTTTCAATGGGGTAATTTTCTTCAACTCCGCTCGGCACGTACGGCGGAGACCAATTCATCAATGAAACGCTCGTCCTGCTTTTGCAGCTCTTTCTGGTAGGCGTCCTTCTGCTTCTCCTTCAGGCGCTCCAAAATGGCGGCATCCTGATGGGCCTGGAGCACCTTGGCACGCTGCTGCTCTGCTTCGGCCTGCAGCTCCTGCAGGCGGTTGGTCTCTCGGGTGATCTCCATCTCCAGCACCCGCAGGCCCATTTCAAACCCCAGTGCATCGGAGACCGCGATTCCCTGGGCTGCCTCTTCCCGGAAGCGGCGGTTCAGCTCCTGGTAGCGGGCCTTGGCGTCATCCACCCGGTCCTGCTGCTGGGCCACTTTCTGAAGGGTTCGGGCATATTCGTTCTGCCGCCCCTCCAGTACCTGCTGGCGGTAGCCCAGCACGCTGTCCAGGCCGAACTGAAACTTCTTCATGGGAGCTCACCTCACAGTAATTTCCGCATCATGTCCAGGTCCTCCTCATAGGAGAACCCCTCCTGGGTCCCCTGCATCAAAAACTGCTGGATGCCGTCGATTTTGCTCAGGGCGTAGTCCAGCTTAGGGTTGGTCCCCGCCTTATATGCACCAATCGACACCAGGTCCAGGTTCTTCTCATACACACCCATCACATCCCGAATCCGGGCCGCCATCTGGCGGTGCTCCGGGGAGACGATATCGGTCATAAGGCGGGAGATGCTCGCCCCCACGTCAATGGCGGGGAAGTGGTTGCTGTTGGCCAGGCGGCGGGACAAAACAATATGTCCGTCCAGGATACCACGCACGGTGTCGGCAATGGGCTCGTTGGTATCGTCGCCCTCCACAAGCACGGTGTACACTCCGGTGATGGAACCCTTCTGGAAATTTCCGCTGCGCTCCAGCAGCTTGGGCAGCTCGGCATAAATGGAAGGGGTGTAGCCCCGAGCCACCGGGGGCTCTCCTACCGCCAGGCCAATCTCACGCTGGGCCATGGCAAATCGGGTGAGGGAGTCCATCATCAACAGCACATCGTACCCCTGGTCCCGGAAGTACTCCGCCACGCCCGTGGCCACCGATGGGCAGCGTTTCCGCAGCATGGCAGGCTGGTCTGATGTTGCCACTACCAGCACCGAACGGCTCATGCCTTCCGGCCCCAAGTCCTTCTCCATGAATTCCAGCACCTCGCGGCCACGTTCGCCCACCAGAGCGATCACGTTGATGTCCGCCTTCACGTGCTTGGCGATCATGCCCATCAGAGTACTTTTCCCCACGCCAGAACCGGCAAAGATTCCGATTCTCTGCCCCTTACCCACAGTGAGCATGCCGTCGATGGCTTTGACGCCGAACTCCAGCCGCTCCCGAATGGGGGGACGGGCCATGGGATTGATGTAGTTGGCTCCGTCTACACAGAAGGAGGTGCCGCCGCGGAAGGGGCCCTTGCCGTCAATGGGCTGTCCCAGGGCGTTGATGACCCGCCCCTTAAGAAAGGGGCCCATATTGAGACTCAGCCGCCGGCCGGTATTGCGCACAAAGTTCCCCGCCGAAATGCCGCTCATGTCTGAGTAGGGCAT
Organism: Lawsonibacter sp. LCP25S3_E2; assembly: GCF_052117285.1. Lineage (NCBI taxonomy): Bacteria > Bacillati > Bacillota > Clostridia > Eubacteriales > Oscillospiraceae > Lawsonibacter > Lawsonibacter sp. LCP25S3_E2. Next base: position 102,837 of record NZ_JBQKJL010000009.1, on the reverse strand, counting down.
GAGCAGAATGCGGTCATTTTTGAAGCCAACTACCTCAGCCATCACCTGGCCGCCTGACTCCCCGTTGTAGATCCGGCAGATGTCACCTACGGCGGCCCGGCCGCCGGAGGCCTCAATGGACATGCCCACAATATTTTCGATTTTTCCCGTGTAGCTGACGGTCTGGGCCGACTGCACACGCTGTATCATCTCTTCAAACAAGGCCTGTCTCCTCTTATCCGCCTCGCAGAATATCCTTCAAATTATCAAGCTGGGTGGAGGCGCTGGCGTCGATAATCTCATCGGGCATCTCGATAATGCAAGTGCCCGACTCGTCATCAGCCATGGGGATCAGCTTGATATGATCGGACAGTCCCGCCAGAGAGGCAGTGAGTTCCGGGGCGATCTGGGCCAGTTCCCGTGTGTCACAGCCCCCGATATAGATGCGCACCCACTCCCGCCGCCGCAGACGCTCGGTGGCCATCTGCACCATGCGCAAAATGACCTCGCGGCTGCTTTTAAGGCTGATGTGGATCACTTTTTCCGCTACCGCGATACTCAGGTCCCGCAGCTCGTCCTGGGTCTGGGACATCAGGTCCTCTTTGGCCTGTGTGGCCTGATCCAGGAATTTCTTAAGCTCTTCTGCCTGCTGCTGCCGCTGCTCTTCCAGCTTGACCTGGCCTTCGGCCTGGGCCTTGGCCATCCCGTCGGCGTACCCCTGGCGGTACCCCTCCTCCTGTGCCTCCTCCCGCAGGCGCTGGGCCTGCTCTTCGCCCTGCTGGCGGTACTGCTCCAGCAGCTGCTCGCCCTCCCGCTTGGCCTGGGCCATGATGGCCTCGGCCTGAATCCGGGCGTAGGAGAACATGGCCGCCGCCCCCTGTCCGGGGTCGGGGCCGGGCTGCTCCTCCGCTTCCTGGACCGGTTCGGGCACCTTCTCCTCGGGCGCTTCCGGCTCCGGCTGGGGAGGCGGCTCCGGCTCTACTACAATATCGTCCACCTGGGGGAACTGGAACTGCTCCACCTGGGGGCGAAGAAAATGCTTAAAAATATTAGGCAATGATATCGTCCTTTCCACCCTTGAGGATGATCAGCTCGTTCTTCTCCTCCAGGTCGCGGATCACGCCCACAATACGCTGCTGAGCGGCCTCCACGTCCCGGATCCGCACGTTGACCGTGACCTCCAGGTCGTCCCGGATGCTCTGGGCCATACGGGCGGAGACGTTGGTGAAGATCTTGTTGGCCACCTCGCTGTTGGCACCCTTGAGGGCCAGAACCAGATCCTTGGGATCGCAGTCCCGCAGGAAGCGCTGTACAGAGCGGTCGTCCATGGTGACGATATCTTCGAAGACGAACATCCGCTTGCGGATCTCGTCGGCCAGCTCGGAGTTGTGCGTGGACAGGCGGTCGAAGATGCTCTTCTCGCTGGCCCGGTCCAGATTGTTCATCACGTCGGCCACGAAGTCCACGCCGCCTACCTTCACGTTGTTGGTGGTCATGATGCTGGAGAAGCGCTTCTCCATCTCTGCCTCAATGGTCTTTACCGCCGCAGGAGAGGCACTCTCCATGTTGGCGATGTTCTCCACTACTTTCACCTGGCGCTCCGGGTCAAGCTCGTCAATGACGGCCGCCGACTTCTCCGGGTCCACATAGGACAGCACCAGGGCGATGGTCTGGGGCCGCTCATGCTGCAGGGCTGCGTACAGGGATTTCTCATCCGCCTTGTTCAGGAAGGAGAACTCCCGGTTCTTCAGGGACTTGGTTACCTTGTCCAGCAGCATGCTTGCCGTCTGACTTCCGAAGGCACGCTCCAAGACGGCCCTGGCATACTCCAGTCCGCCCTCGGTCACAGCCTTGTTGGTCATGCACATCTGGTAGTACTCATTAAGTACATCCTCGGTAGTGGCCGCATCCACATAGCCCAGCTTGGCGACCTCCAGGGTGATCTGCTCCACATCCTCCGGTTCCATGTACTGGTAGAGCTGGGAAGCCTTTTCGGTTCCCAGGGAAATGATCACCGCAGCTGCCTTCTGCTGGCGGGTCAGTTCATTTTTCAGTGGGGTGGATGCTGGTTTAAACGGGGTGGCTGTTCCCTGAGCCGGAGGCGCTGTCATTTCACTCATTTTGCACCTTCCCCTTCCCGCAGCCAATTCTTCACCATCTGAGCCGCGATCTCCGGATTTTCTTCTGCAAACTTACGCACATCCTGCCGCAGCTCCAGGCTCTTTTCCGTCTGCATCTCCATAATATCGGGCTTGGCCTCAACAACCGGCGCCGCCTGCAGCGCACCGGTGGCCATGGCTTCCTCTTGTGCCAGCTTGCGGCGCTTCTTCGCGCGGATGCGATGGACGATCAGGATCACTGCCATCAGCACCAGGAACAGGACCCCGCCGCCAATGGCGGCATAGACTGCCCAGCCAGGCAGGTCTCCCGCTGCAGCAATGGGCGCGTTATCCTCTGTGGGCTGATAGAAGGGGGCCACCAGAATGGAGATCTTTTCCGCCTGATCGGCCTGGGAGATCCCCGCGGCCCGGCCCACATGGTCATATAGGTCGGCGGTATTGGTACTTCCGGCCACTTTCTCGTTGATGGTCACTGAGACCATCACGTCCCGGATATAACCGGCAGTCCGCTCCACCTGCTGCTTCTGCGTATCTACCAGATAGTCGTTCTGCCCAGAGCTGGAGAGTACCTGTTCCGTACCGTCGGGCTGCATCTGCTCGGTAACATAGGTGTTCAGGTCGGCATTGGACTGCGTTCCCGCCACGCCGCCGGTGGCGTTATCTTCGCCCCGTATCACCTGGTTCTCCCAGATCTGAGAGCCAATGATGCTGTCATCATTTCCCTCAGCATTTTCTTCCTGGGTGTAGTTGGTGGAATCGGTATAAGTACGGTCCACATCTACCACGGTGTTCACGCCGACCTGGACATTGCCTTCTCCGTAAAGGGGAAGCAGGGTCTGCATGACCCGTGTACGGATGTTGTTGTTCCACTGTTCTTCCAGCTTCAGCTTCAGTTCAGAGGTGTCCTGCAGGTCATCAAAGCCATCTGCCACAGTGTAAGGGTTGCCGTAGGTATCTTCAATGGATACATTTTCCACATTCAGCCCCGCAAGGCCGTTGCTGACCAGATTACGGATGGCCTTCACCTGATTGTCGGTGAGCGTCTTTCCATCCTCCATAGTCACGGTTACCGTAGCAGTAGCCTCCACCTTGTTGCTGCTGTCCAGCACATAGGTGTGGTCCTCTCCCGGTGTCAGGAATACCGCCGCATCCTTCACCCCGTCAAAGTTGCAGATGACTGCCTGCATACGGTCCTGCAGGGCATAGAGAGTCACCTGGTTACGCTCTGACTCGGTGGTCAGGCTCCCCACATGATCGAAATATGTATCATAGCTATAGCCTGAGGAGGGATAACCCGCCTGGAGCACCTGGGCCTTTAAGGCGGCCTCCTGGCTCTCCGGCACCAGAATGGTGTCGTCCTCTACCTTATATTGTGTGATCCCATTGTCAGACAGGTAAGCCAGAATGGCAGACATATCCGTCTGACTCAGACCGCTAAACAACGTGGCATAAGGCTGGTTGCTCACCACCGCAAACAGGATGGCCAGGACAACCACAACCGTCACAACACCAGCTCCCAAAAGGGTCTTTATCTTCCGGGAGGTGGATTTCCACCGCTGCTTGGCTGCAGCGGCGATCTTCTTTGCTTTCTCGCCCATATTAACTCCCTCGGATCAGATATCTTTCCTTCTTTACAAGCTGATCCGCATTAACTCACTGTAAGCATCCAAAGCCCGATCCCGCATCTGAACCAGCAATTCGGTGGCCACCGACGCCTGGGTGGCCGCAATGGTAGCCTCAGCCGGATTGTCCAGCTGGCCGGTGACCAAGGCGTAGTATTTCTCGTTTTTGGTTGCGTCGGTCTGCTTTACATTATCAATCATCGACTGAAAGACCTGCGAAAACATGGAAGGCTCCGAACTGCCTGCGCCCATGCTTGCCGCCGTCGATGAAACAGCGGACGAAATCGGCTGGATCTGAGCGATCGTCTGAATATTTGCCATGGTTTGTTCTCCCTTTCCTGCCGGATACCTTGCTTATTTTATATATAAAAGGCCGCTCCGGCTATACACACTTGCCTGCTTACTTTCCGATTTCCAGGCCCTTGGCCGTCACCTGCTTGAGCACATTGAAGGCCGTAACATCAGCGGAATAGGCCTGGGAAGCGGACATCGCATCGGCAATCTCCTTGACCAGATCCACATTGGGCATCTCCACGTAGCCGTCAGCATTGGCGTCGGGATTCGTGGGGTCGTAGACCAGCTTAAAGTCAGAGGGGTCCTCAGCAATCTCGGCCACCTGTACGCCGCCCTGGTTGGACACGATCTCTCCTCTGGCTTGCGCCAGGGCCTGCTGGAAGGGGGTCATACGGTCCTGGGACTGCAGAACTACAACCTTCCGGCGGTAGGGTCCGTCACCTCCTTCGGTGCGGGTGGTATTCTGATTGGTGATATTTTCCGAAATCACATCCAAACGCAGCTGCTGGGCGGTCAAACCGGAGCCAACCACGTTCATGGAGCTTAAAAATGCCATTATCTATGCCTCCTTACCCCCGAATGGCCGTGCGCAATAAAGAGAAGTCACTGCTGATGGCGTCCATTACATACTGCATCTGGTAGCCGTTTCGTACCAGCTCTACCATCTGCTCGGTAACGTTTACACCGTTTCCATCCAATCGGGTACTCTCCTGTGCCTGGTGCACCTGTACCGGTGTGTCCTCAATGGCGCTTCGGATCTTCTCCGCCGAACCGCTCTGCCCGGATGCCGCCTGGATGGCTTGATGCAATGACTCCTCAAATGTAGCGTATTTGGGTTGGTACCCTGGGGTTTCTGCATTGGCAATGTTGTCTAAAAGACAGCTCTGTTTCGTCCACAAAAAATCGATTGACTTTTGCAGCATCAGCGCCGTGTTGCTTGATAGAAAATCCATTTTTCTCAGCCTCCCTGTATCAAGCCTTGAAATTTAAAATTTCCCTGCATATGACTTCAACAAAACATTTGATACTGTTTTAGATTCTGTTAAGTTTCTCCCGATAAGCTAGATTATTACGAACATTATTCATTGTAATACAGTCATACTATTTTTTCAAGTACGCAATTATAAATCAAAAAAGAAATATATTTTTGTCGAACATTTTGTAGTTTTGTCATATTATATAAATTTTGCTTGTAATGGTTTCCTCTTTTACCATTTATTGTTGTTTTTGGCATGGTTTCTTTTGCACTTTGTACGTTCTGTTGTATGAGAAAGGAATGGTGTTTTACCAGTTTACTGGAAATTTTTATCTAAATTGTTCGTTTCCTTTTAAATTACCCATCCATTTTGTGCACCTTATTTATGTCCGTGCAAAATTTTCTCAGTCTCCATCTTTTCTGATTTCTTCACCAGAAGCGTACGTCTTCCTTTTATTCCTATTTGTTCCCTGACAATGGGACTTCGGATATATGTTCTTCCTTCCAAACAGACTGCACATAGAAAATTGGCCGGCAGCTAAAGCCACCGGCCAATCATGATTTAAAATTAACAGCCGGGCAGACCACCTCTGCTCCGGTTTTGTGTTAACAATTGGTAGAAGGAGCGTCCTCAAAGGCCTTCGTCACAGCCGCAAGAATCTGGTCGTGGTCAAAAGGCTTGTACACAAATCCCTTGGCGCCAATCTTGCTCGCCTCGTTGATGGTGTCGTCATAGGCCAGGGAAGAGACGATCAGCACACGGGCAGAAGGATGGTCTTTCAGTAACAGCCGGGCAGTGTCCAGCCCGTCTATCCCCGGCATCACAATATCCATCGTCACCAGATCAGGCTGGATCTGGTCATACTTCTTGATAGCCTCCTCCCCACTTTGACAACAGGCGACCACCTCATACTCTGTCCCGGCCAAAATCTTCTGCAGCTGAAGCTGCGCAATTCTGGAGTCGTCGACCACCATGATTTTCTTTGCCATATCGTTCGCTCCTTTTCTAAACTTCCATTCTGATTGGTGTGCCGGATCCTGCCCGGCTGAGCCACAGCGTGACGCTGGGTTTTTTAACTTATCTGAAACACTCTCATGCTGACTGGGACCGTTCCGGAATGAAGGGCCCCATGCAGATCAGACGGATTTTTCCATGCTCACCGCTATCATAGTTCAGCACACACTGGCCGTCGGCCTTTTCCTCCGGCAGGTAGAGCCCTGTGCGGAAGTTGGGGATCTGGAACCGGGATGTGATGCGGGCAATCTGAAACAGTCCGGCAACCACCTGGTCGCAGATAATATTTAAATACTCCTTGGCTACATCCTCCACATCCTGGGAGGTAACCTGGGGCGTGTGCAGAATATTCTGGGCCAGCCGCTTCAGCAGGGCGGTATCCGCACACAAAAGCAGGGCCGCGCGGCGGTTGCCTTCCAAAATGGTATGAACTGTGCAAATATCATCGGAAAGCTCCGCGTTCTGCTCAACCAGCTGGATCCCCGCAAAACGGCTGGTGGTATCCTGAATGGAACGATTCAAAACGTCTTTCAGCTCTTGGTGAACAAACTCTTTCAAAGTATGCACCCTCTTCTCTCCCCATGCTACTGTCTTTCCAAAAAACCGTTGGAAAACCGGATCACACAGCTGTGCTCCTCCTTTTCCACCCGGTAGGACTTATGGTCCATGGAAACTGTGGTACCGGGGTAGGCGGTGTCGCAGCACATCTGCCGCTGATCACAGGCGATGCAGGCCTCGGCCTGCTCCTCCAGGTCCTTGTCGATCTTCTCCAGCTTCATCTTGGCCACACACTGGCTCAAACGCAGCTTGGACTTTTGCTGCTCACAGGCATCCGATGTTCCTTGACGCGACAGCTTTTCCATCTCTTCTTCCATGTCCTGGATCTGCTCCAGAATCTGTGCCCGCTCTGCCTCCTCGCAGGGCTGTCCTCCCAGCATAATCAGGGTGGCACGCTCTGCCTTGGAACCTACAGTGGCGGCGGACACCTCCCGAGCCGCCCGGATGGTTCCTCCAATAATAATCCCCCGTCCGGTGCGCACCCGCACGTCCCCATTGCTGTATACGCCACAGTTGATAATGCAGTCGGCCTGGACGCTCTTCTGGGCATACACATTGCAGTTCTCCAAATATTTGGCATAAATGCTCTTCTGTGCCCGCAGCACAGCCCGTCCCTGCCCCTGCACTCCGCTGGAGACGATGATATTTTCTCCCGCTTCCACGGTACATATCTCTACCGCGCCGTCGATCTGCACATTGCCGATGGCACAGACAGTTGCCCCGCTGCACAGATCGCCGTGGATATGAACGTCACCCAAAAACTTGATGTTTCGTTCACAGCTCTCGCTGGTCTCGTACAAGTCCAGTACTGGACGCACCTGAAAGCTTTGGCCGGAGAAACACAGGTGTCCGTCCCGCTCCGCCAGCAGATAGGCCCCATCTTCCGATAAACAGGTATTGCGCCCCTGAGGTACCTCAGCCCGCTTGCCTCGGGGAGCGGGTACGCTCTTTCCCATTACCGTGTGGCCGGATATGCCAGCCGTGGGAGCAACAATCTCACAGATGATGTCCCCCTGATGGATCTCCTGCACCAGATTTAAGGTCTCATAGTCAGCCTGGCCCAGTTCATTTACCGGAACCGTCTCCTCCAGCACCCGCGGATAGCGGTCCAGGATTTCCCCATCCCGGCCCGGTATGGGCGTCCTCCCAAAGGCAATGGGAAAGAGATAAAAATAGCGGTGGGGACAATCCGATATACTGCAGATGGCATTCCAATTGATTCCATAGGTCACACCCCGCCGAAGCAGCGCCTGATGGAGCTGAGAGGCGCTGAGCTGAGTTCCCCGCCCGACGGGAGGAAGCAAAAACAGCCACGCCATCATCTCATTCAAAGCGGGAATCACAATTGCCATTTCATCCGCATCTGCACGGGCCGCCAGCTGGCTCACCCGTATTTTTGCAATACGGGTCAGAAGCACTTGGATTCGCTTGGCCTCTCTGGCCGGGTCGCTCACCGGAAACGGATGGTCCGGCTCCTCCGGTGCCAGGCTCAGCCGCAGGCTCTGTCCCCGCGCATCCTGGCCCGTCCAAATAGCCCACAGCTGACACAATACATGCTCCGGAGCGAATACGATTTCACATTCCGCATCTGGACCCTTGGCTTCTTTCTCCTCCCGTGTGAAGTTACCGGCAGAAGAATGATACTCCTGTTCCTTCATCTGCCGCTCGCCTCCTTTACTGCCACAGTTACAAACCCCTTTAAAAACAGCTTTTGATACCTGGCAAACCAAACTCCCGCGTCACCGCAGGCTCTCTCTTCCCGCCAAAGCTGCTTGTGCTGCAACCAAGTACAAATTCGTGCGAATACCCGGTTTAAAACGACGAAGTCCTCTATTTATTATATATATCGACCAAACCGTTTGAAAATTAACCTGCGCCATCCCCTGTGCAAAAATAATTTTTACCGCAAGCTCTGCTGATGTCCAAAAAGAAACCAGAGCCTTTGCTCTGGTTTCTTTGCCATATACTTTTATAGGGTCACAGCTCGGGCCAGTACCACCGCCATTTCCGCACGGGACATGCTCTGCTTGGGCGTGAGCTGATTTTTCTCATCGCCCGAGAACACTCCGTTTTTCACCAGCACGGACATGGGGCCCCTGGCGTAGGAGGCCACGCTCTGCCAGTCGGAATAACTATACAAGGCACTCTCATCCTGGGCGCCAATACTCCAGCCGCTGGTTACCATAGCCTGATAGAGCATGACCGCCGCCCCCTCTCGGGTGATCGCCTCATCGGGACGGAACGTACCATCAGGATAGCCCGATGCAATCCCCAGCGCATAGGCCTTCTGGACCGCATCGGCGTAGTAGGCATTGGCCGGTACATCCGGGAAGCTATATCCACCCGCGCTGGGGAAAGAGAATGCCTGATCCAGCATCGCCAAAAAGCTGCCCCGTGTGATTGCTGCCTGTGGGGAGTAGGTCCCGGACCCGGTCCCGCTGACCACGCCATTCTCATAGAGGAAGTCCACCGCTGCCACGGCCCAGCTATCACTGCCCATGTCATAGAAGTAGCGGGAGATGGTGCTGGGAGTGACCTGAATCCGCACTGTCCCCTGATAGGTCTCCCCCTTGGAATTCGTGGCCGTATAGCTCACAGAGACCGTCCCCTGGAACCCTACCCAGGGCACGAAGGAGATCTCAGACAGGTTGGGGGTGGAGGAGGGGTAGTACAGGGCGGTGGAACGCACCTGACTGCTGGCGGAGTGAATCCCGCTATAGCGGTAGTAAAGGTGCCCGCCGTACACCCGGTCTGCCCCGGTAAACTGTACCGAAGTCAGGCTTCCCCCGCCCCGCTGATCGCAAACGGAGACAAAGTCTGACGCCCGGAAGGTCACCGGGTTGTAGGCGGTGGTGTAGGTGATTGTGCCCACCTGGGGGGCAGGCGTGACGGAGATGGTCACGCTGCCCTCAAAGCTCTCTCCTGTGGTGCTCCAGCCGGTGAAGTCCACGGTGGCCGTTCCGGTAAAGGAGCTGTTCCCCACAAAGGTCACATCGTCCAGCCGGGGGCTGGAGGAGCGGTAGTAGCTGCGGTTCTCGGAAACCTTGCTGTCGTAGCTGCCGGAGGAGGTATACTTGTAATACAGCGTTCCCTGGGACGAGGAGGGCTGGTGAAAGCGCACATAGCTTAAGCTGCCGCCGGTAAGGTCCAGAGACAGGTCATTAAAGTCTCGGTCATCGAAGGTAACCGTCTTTCCCTGTACCATGGAATATTTCACGTTTCCGCTGCTCTGGGTAGTGACAGAGATTCCCACCTGGCCGGAAAAGCGGTTGTCCCGGATATCCCAGGCAGTGAAGGGGATGGAGACGGTACCGGCATAGTCCGCGTCAGCCACAAAGGTGATCTTATCCAGATAAGGAGACGAGGCACGGTAGTAGTCCTTTTCCTCAGACACCAAAGAGCCGCTGCTGGAGGTGTAGTTATAGTACAGCTTTCCCTGGGAGGTGGGGGGCAGGGTAAAGCACACCCGGTCCAGGCTGTAGCCGGTGAGGCTGCGGGACAGGTCGTTAAAATCTCTGTCATCGAAGGTGACCCGGCCGCCCTGTCCCACGGTGTAAGTGACATCCCCGGTAGCAGTGGCCGCCTTGACCTGGATGGACACCCGGCCCCGGAAGGAGGAACCGTTGACGCTATACCCAGTATAGGGAATGGTGACTGTGCCGGAGGTTCCGGCCGTGGGGAGGAAGTATACGTCTCCCAGGTTGGGAGTTCCGCTATACTTATACTTGGTGTTTACCGCCACCGGGTTGCCGAGGTAGCTTTCCGAGAGGTAGTTTTCGTAAAGGGTCCCCTTGCTGGCGTCCGGGAGAGAGAAGGTGACGTAGCTGAGATCGTTGCCGGTCTGCTGGCGGCAGGCCAGAGCAAAATCGGAGGCGTCAAACTGCACCACATTTCCGTTGCCGGAGGAATAGGTTACGTCATCGGGGGCGTCCACGGTAACCTCAATGGTGCCCTGGAAGAACTCAGAGCCCGAGGCGTAGCCGGTATAGGAGATTACGGCAGTCCCCTCAAAGTCGGGCTTTGGGACGAAGGTAATATTGCGCAGGCCGTTCTGCCCGTTTCCGGGGTTGACATAGTAATTTCCGCTGGAAGCCACGCCATCGCCGGTGTTCCCCTCGGAGACATAGTTATAGTAGAGGGTGCCCTGCTTGGTGGGCACGGACAGGGCACTGACATAGTTGAGGGATTTTTTCAGCACATTGATGCTCTGGGTATTCAGTTTAGAGATCAATGCGTCAAACGAGAGCGGAGAACCAGTGGCAGCCGAGGTGCGGATCACATCGGCAGTAGCCTTTTCCACCGTGATTTCAACCGAGTCTGTATACGTAGTGCCATTGATTTTCGCGGTGACAGTGGCTTCGCCCACACCCACCGGATAGAGATAGCCCTGGTTCACCTGAACCACAGTTTCATCGTCAGACGTCCAGGTAACGTTGTCTTTCAGGGAATCGCCATAAATCTTATATCTTAACGTATAGTTTTCCCCTACCCTGAGGGTGATATTATCTTCTTGCAGGACAATGCCCAGAACCTGAACGATACAAGTTTTCTGGATCCCGTTGGCAGTGGCGGTAATCGTGGTCTCCCCGGCATGATTTCCGGCCGTCACCGTGGCGGTAGTCGTGGACACACCGGGAGTCACCGTGGCAATGGTTTCATTCCGGCTGGCCCACTCCACGGTCTGACTGGCAGTGGCAGGAGTGACGGTGGCATTGAGCATTGCAGACCCCATAGGAGGCAATTCCAGTTCAGTGGGATACAAAGTCAGCCCGTTTTGCTCCGCTGGATTTATTTTTACCTCACAAGCAGCGGTTTGCGGAATTCCTTCTCCATTCAGTGTCACAGAAACCTCCACCGTGAGAGGGTCTGTCTCCGTAGTCTCCGCCGTCTTCAGCGCTTTCATGGAACAGGAAAGTGCGTTGGAGCTGTCCTGGGTCAGACGGACTTCACTGGTACGGTCATTGGGCACAGACCATTTCACCTGGAGCGAGCATCCTTCGGGCAAATCTTCCGTCGTGCTGTATTCTTTCCCGGAGATTGTTACCAGAGCCGTCAGAGACTGTGTCTCCCCCTCTTTCATGGTTACATTGGGAGGGGTAATGGATACTCCGGTCAGTGTATAGGCAGGTTCCGATCCACCCGCATCCTCTGCGGCCAGAGCAGCGGGGGCCAGGCCAATCAGCATGGCTAAGGTAAGTAGAAGGGACAGCAGACGGCTGCCCATGGTATGTTTCATCCCAAATTCCTCCTTTGGGTGGTCATAAATAAGGGGGCGGGCAGGTTCTGCCCGCCCCTTTGGGGTATACAAATTGCTTTCCGCTCCCAGCGGGCTGGTCACTTCTGCTGGACAAAGGACACGCCGCCTTGCACCACTCCAATACTACCTTCCTGCAGCACAAAGCTCAGCCGCTCTCTGGTACTGTTACTGTTGGCATCGCAGATAAAGCTGCTGTCAAACAGCACGATGGTGGTTCCCAAGGGAATCCCATTGAATCCCAGCGTCAAAGTACTCGCTGGATTTTTGTTGTAATTGGTATAGTAGAAGCTGTTCTTTCCTGCACTGGTACCAATAATTTCAAGGAGCAGAACCGCATCGTCATCAGGCGTACCTATGTACTGCCAAACTTCCTTGGGCTCTTGATCCACGCCATTCTGTGTAACCAGCTGATAGACCGGCTCGTCAAAGACAAAGGTCACCGTACCGCTGTAAGTTTTGCCGCCGGCATCCGGAGAAGCCGCAGTATTGACTTGCAGCAGCTTGGGCGGTTCCGAATCCCGAATGTGGATACCAGCCACAGCCGCAAAGGACAGCTCCGAGCCCAAGGGGCTCACAGCAGTAGCCAGGCAATAGTAATATGTCGCGCCCCGCATATTTGCGGTAAAGTTCTGTTCCTTACTGTAGCTGTTTGCCTGGGTCAATGCGGTAGAACCACGGGTCGCAACATCCACTCCCATGGAAGTTACACCTCTGACAAACTCATCTACCGTATTGCGGATCCCTTCTCCAGCGAACTCATCGAACACTGTATAGCCAGTTTTATATGTGGTCAACAGTGCCCAAAGAACGGAAGTATCCGTGGTAGTGGACAGAGTATCTTCATAGTCCTCCCACTCCGTCTTTTTGGCTGGATCCACGACGAGTCCAAAGTCACTTTCCAGGCTGCCGGGAATCTCGTTGCTGGCCACCAGAGCATAATTTACATCCGCAGAGGAATCTGTCTTAAAATTCACCGAGGGGCTGAAATCCGTCAAGGTAAGCTTGGGCTTGGCCACATCGGTTGTCTCAAAGCGGTATGCCAGGACACGGGAATAGGTCTGAGAAGTTCCTTGCAGGACAAAGTAGGCAATGTACCGGGTCTGCTTATCCAGGCCCTCTACCAACTTCGTCTCAACGCTGGAGCCGCAGGCTACCGAGCCATATTTGATTTTCTCGTTGCGGTAGTTGCTGCCGGCATTGACAATATTCAAATAGTCCGGCTGCGTCAAGATAACCGGATTTGGGTTGTCGGGATTGTTAATATCATCCTTCAAGCCGCTGTCAGGAAGATTTTCCCAATTGTCAATTCCTGTCTCCGTATTGTTATAAATATTATCCTGGTTATCGGTAGTGCCCACATATCCCAACGGAGCCACCACATAGTACACCGTACCTGGCCGGTCCAGCATCAAGGACATGTTCACCGCCGAATCACCCGCGTCCAGCTTGGGATATTCCCCCGCAAAGGTGGGGGCCACATTGTCCGTAAACTGCTTGCGCATGGAGAAATCGGCAGGCTGTCCAATGTTGGTCACACCGGTTTTCAGCGCCTCGTCCCAATTGTCCTCGGTCACTTCACCGGAGAGGAAGCTCAGGTCGTTGTTGCTGCCGGCCACCACATTGACCTTCATGTTCAGGCGCTGGCTCCAGGTACTCCGGTCAGACAGGCCGGCCACCTTGGTGAAGGAGATGGCATATTCATAGTTTGTGCCTTCCTTCAAAATATTGAGCTGGTCAAAGTCTGGGTTGTTGGTGTTTTGCAGGAAATGACGGGTCAGACTGACTCCCAAATAACCGTTTGTGTCATCGGGTACGGGGATCTCCCGCTCGCCCAGCAGCTTCCAAGTGGTGGCAGAGCTGCCAATCTCCCGATAGAACAGCTGCAGCGTAACACTGGTATCCGACCAGATCAGCATATCCCAGTCAATGGAGTCATCCACCTTATCGGTAGACACCGGGCTCAGCCGCCAGCTCAGATCAACCGGGATCGCATCTTCTGCATCCAAGTCATGTTCCGTGCCCGCCTGATCCACATACGTTTCAATGGTATTTTCATTTCTTGCCGTCAAATTTACTATCGCAAATACCGTAGTAAATTTGTCCAGTCTCTCGCGCCCCATCACATTCACCGCACTGGAGGTATCCGCAATGGAGTCCGCCTGGATCTCGAAATAGTAGCTTGCGCCGCTCTTGAGATTGATGCCCTCTCCACTGGGGAAGGTAACAACGGTCTTGCCCTCCTCGATGGTGATTACCGCATAGCGGTAGTCGATGGTCCAGTCATCGGTGTTTTTATCGCTGCCGGTATAACCCTCCAGCTTATTCTCCTGGCCGTCGGAAGACACCTGATAGAGGTAGATCGCCTTGCTCAGGGCCGCGGCCATCTTCTGGCGGGCGTTATCCTCTGCCGCACCTGTGTTCGCCGCATCGGTCACGTCCTTATAGAGGTCTACCAGCGGAGTGTAGGTGTCATTGGTCTGCACCGATTCGCTGAACACCAGGCGCACATCACTGTCCGGCAGGGGCCGGGTAGTGTCGGTTCCGTTGTACTTGGTAAACTCCTGGGTCACCGTGGGGGCGTTGGAGTCCAGCGTGTGGATCTCAATCATGCCGATGGAGGCGGTGTAGTTGCCCGCCTTGTCCTGCGCCACATAATAGAGGTCATAGGACTTTTCGGTCTCCAGGCCGCTGACGTTAAAGTTTACGTCCTTTCCTTCGGTCATGCTGACCTTTCCGCTCTTCAGGGCGTTCATACCGGCCGATACCTGCAGTTTGGCGGTGTCACTGGTCCAATCCACCTCGCCGCTCTGGCCCGCCAGGGGCTTGGGATATGTGGTCCCGTGTTCCACCACCACCCAGTACAGGGTGCCGGCCTCATTCAGGTTGGCGTACAGGCCTACCGAGGTTTTATCCACCTTGTTGATGGTGGGCTCGGTATTGAACACCGGGGGCGTGCCGTCCACGGTGGTAAAGCTCAGCTTCTTCACCGCAGAGCTTTGGCCGTTATCCACGTCGACCAGCCACAGGTACAGGTCGTAGCTCTCCAGCTCCTCCAGAGGTACATTGTTCACATCAAAGCTGTATGCAGTATTCTTGATCACATCCGTGCTGCCAAAGCCCAGGTTGCCGCTGATCGAGTTGGCCTTAAAGTCGCTGGCCGTGGGGGCACTGGCTCCCTTGGGCAGCACCGCCCAGTACAGGCGGCAGCTCTTGGTGGCCATGGTGGTCACCTGGGCAGAATTCTTGGTGATTCTGGAGAGATAGGGATATCCGGAGGCAAAGTCCGGCTTGGTGTTGTCCGGAGTGGTGAAGGAGATGACCTTCAGGGGGCTGCGGCTGTCCCGTGCGTCTACAAATACCGCAGACAGATAGTAGGAGCCGTCGGAGGTCAGGCCGCTGATTTTGGAGGTACCCTCCTTGCCGGAACCGGTGAGGGAGACCGTACCGCTCTTGATCACCTTGGGGTTATACCCGGAGGGATTGACCAGTTCATCCGCCGTCACCGACCCGTCGGTCACCGCGGTCAGGGCCCAGTACACAGTCCCCTTCTTGTTGGCGCTGAACACAGCGGTACCGCTGGTGGGGGCCAGATCCTTCATCTTGGGATAGCCGGCATACAGACGTGGGTCCGCAGAGGATTCCGCCGCCGCCGCACTGTCCATCGTTTCGCCGTTGATGTTGGCGGTGTTGCCTGGCCGGATGACGATCTGGTCGGGGAGCATGGTCACAGTGCTGCCATCGGAATTGACGGTGAGCTTGCCGATGTCACCCCCACCGATCACATCCGTGCCGGTATCCAGGTTCACGTTGTCCACCCGGCTGCCCGCGGCGATGTTCAGGGTGGAATCCACCGCGCTTTCATCCACCGTGATGGTATCCGCCTGGCCGCTGGCCAGAGACACCGTGGTGCTGGGCGCCTTGTTGATGACCTCCTTCACGTTGCCGGACAGGGTGAGGGCCTCGTTTCTTTCCCCGTCCATGGTGATCTTGGCAATGCCGCAGCCGTCCGCTGTGTTATCCGCCAGATAGGCGCTGGTGCGGACATAGGCCTGGTCGATCTTGCCGTCGCCCTCCACCTTCAAGGACAGGAGATGATTATCCAAATTGTCCACCAGCAGCTCGGGCGCAGTAACGTTGCGCAGGATAATGCTATCCTCGCCGTCCTCACTGGTACCGCCGCCGCACACCACGATCCGGCCCAGCACGGTCACGTTTTCCAAGGTCACGTGCCCCAGGTCCACACCCTCGGTGATGTACAGGTCGCCGCCGACGACGGTGTTGCGCAAGGTGGTGCCGGACTGGGTGATGGTCACATTGCCCCACACGCTGCCCAGTGCGTAGTCCCCCGCCTCCATGAGGGGGGTACCCAGGGCATTGGTCAGGATAATGGCCGCCTGGCCGCGGGTCAGGTTGTCCTTGGGGCCAAACCGGCCATCGGGATAGCCGGTGATCAGGCCCTGCTGGGCCACAGAGGCAATATAGCCCCGGCTCCAGTTCTCCATGCTGCGGCTGTCGGTGAACATGGTGTTCTCACCCACCTGGGGCTGGAGCATCAGGATCCGGGCCAGAATCAGCGAGGCCTGTTCCCGTGTGACGTTTTCATCGGGGGAGAAGGTGGTGGCGGAGGTTCCGGCAATATAGCCTACGTTGTAGGCGATCCCCACATCCTCCGCATACCAGGCGTTCTCCGGCACATCCCGGAAGGGGGTGGGGCCGGTCTTTTCATAGCCGAACGCCCGGTTGACCATCGTGGAAAACTCCGCCCGGCTTATATTGGTGTCTTCATTCAGGTTGCCTTCCAGGTCTCCCCGCATGATGCCCCACTCCACGACCTTGTTCAGGTAGGGCTGCATGTAGGAGGCGGCATTGGCCACCGCAGTCGTCTCCACGATCAGGATTACGGCCAGCAAAGCGGTACCTATCCGGCCCGCCAGCCGCTTCATCCGTTTCATCCACCCTGTCATGTTTCTTTCGTCCTTTCAAAAGCAAATTTTAAACCGATTGCATGGTCCGGTATCAGGCCTGATTTCCTTTGATCTGCAGGCTAAACACCGCCTCGCGCACCATGCTCTCCGCCTCCCGCAGCAAAGAAGAAAACCGGCCTGCATACAAATAGTCCTCCCCTGGCTTGGAGTAGCAGCGCAGGATCTCCATATCCAGCAGCAGAGGCTGGGAGGTTACAGGAATGACTGTCTGCACCGCCTCCCCGATTTCCAGCGCCCGTGGGCAGTAGAATGCCAGACCGCCGCAGCTCAGGTCCTTGCTGATGATGGGGACCCGCCCCTTCCAGCTTCCCGACCTGGGATAGAGGTAGCTGACAAAGCGCACCGGAATGCGCAGGTTTCTCCGCAGAGACTGCTCCAGCCGGCGCAGAGGCTCCAGCACGATCACATTGCCCTCCCGCTGGACAATCCGCGCTTCCAGGGCTGGCACCGCATCGGAGTTGCCCACCAGGCGGAGATTGGTGTGCTTGGCCACCTCCTCAAGGTCGCCGTCATCAACGACCATCCGCCACTTGGCCTCCTTAGGGTCGTAGTCCGAGACGCCGTGGGCTACGGCGTTTCCCCGGCTGTCCAGGATCAAATACTTATAGGCCATATGCTCTCCTCCCCTGGATTATGGCTCCGGCTTTTGCTCCAGGGCCTGCCGGTCCCGGCGAAATTTTTCCGGATCCTTGGGATCGAAATTTAAAAAGTAGAGGTAAATATCTACCACCGCGTGGTACAGCTCCTCCGGGATCTCCCGCCCCAGCTCCATCTGGGTGAGGACGGTAGCCAGGGAGGAATCCTCGTAGACGGGCACCCCACTGTCCTCGGCCACCTCTACGATCTTCTCAGCCAGATGGCCCATACCGGATGCCACGATGATAGGAGCTCCGTCCTCCGGACGGTATTGCAGGGCTGCCGCCCGCTGAGAATCAGACTTTGACATTGACGCCCCGCTTCCCTTCAAACAGATTTGGGAACACCTCGGTGAGTGCCAGAGGATTCTCCAGCTTGGTCACCTGGATGTTCTTGCCTTTGAGCTGATGCCGCTCCAAAATGGTTCCCATATCCCGTGCGATGGAGGCGCTGTTCACCGACACCGCGTCCGGCCCGTAGATATGCAGCTCCACCTGGTCCTGCCGGGCCGCCAGGGTAATCTCCAAAAAGCCCAAAGACTCCAGATCCAGCTTGAACAAAAACTGCACCTTGTCCCCTGAGGGGTTCTCCTTGCTGGGCTCCTCCTCCGCGTCCGGGTCTACCCACAGCTCGGAGTACATCATCTTGCCGTCCCACTCCACCGGGAAAAGCATGTGGTTAAGAGGCATATACACGCTCTCATGCACCAGCAGGGAACGTACGATCTCTGCAAAGGACTCTTTGGCATCGCTGCCGTAAACCCCCTTCAGGGCCTGGGCGGCAGCGCGGGCCAGTTCATTGGCAAAGGAGCTGTCCGAAGCTCTGGTGAACTGATTGTCCTGCAGCAGCTTCAGGATGGCGCTGTCGTCCAGCTTGTTGAGGCCGGCCAGCATCTCACTGTACCCCTGCATTTGACGAAACGCCATCAGCAGCGGCTCCTGGGCTCCGTTTTCGTACCGGGCAGTGTTCAGCACAAGCAGGTTCAACAGGGCCCGCAGGGGGCCCAAATCGTGGGCCCGCTCCACATACCGGCCCAAATAGGGGATGATCTGCTGCTGAAGCAGGGCCAGATTTTCTCCCCTGGTCCCCGCCTGCAGACCATTCTCCAGCTGGGCGGTCATCTGCTCCAGCTGGCCCCGCCAGCTCTGAGGCAGGTAGTCGGGCATCTGTTTGAGCAGGCTGAGCAGATTTTTCCCAATGTGGCCCGTGGCGGAAAAGTCGATATACCGCCGGGCAAACTCCAAAACCGCCTGTTTGGCCTGGTCGCTGCTGAGCTGCCCGTAGGCCTGTCTCAGCAGGGAGAACAGCGCCCCGGAGAAGCGGTTGCCTCCCTGGACCTGCTCCATAAACATCTTCTGAAAACCTTCCTCATCCAGCCGCAGCATCCGCAAAAGCTGTGACATCTCCTGGGCCACCCCCGCCTGCAGGCCGGGGGTAACGATCATCCCCCGCATGATGAGGATGGTCTTGGCCAGGGCTTGGGTAAGCTCCGGGGTCTGCCGCAGCTGCTCCAGGAAGGTCTGTAAATTCGAATCGTAACGTAATACGTCCGACTGCAGGGCGTCGTTGGATCCCTGCTGGTCGGTTCGGCTGTCCGCCCGGCCCACACGGGTGGGGTCGGGCACATTCTGGACCTGAGTCTCACCAGCCCGCGAAGGAGTCAGTGGGGTACGGTTACTGTTGGCACTGTCATAGCCGGGGACGCGGTTGGTCGCGCCCAAAAGATCTGCCATATATGCTCCACCTCTTGCTTACTGAGCGAAGGGACCGGGCAAATCCCCCCGCATCCCAGGATAATTTCAGAATAGCTCTTAATTTTTAGGGTATTTCAGTCGATAAACAGATATGAAGTCCAACGCCAAGGAAGGAGCGTGCCGCTTATGAGCGCCGGCAGCGATAGTATTTTAGATGCCTTTTTGTACGAGACCAATACCCTGCTTGAACAGCTGGACAGCATTGTGCTGGCTTCGGAACAGCAGGACAGTTTTTCTCAGGAGGACATCAACACCATCTTCCGAATCATGCACACGGTCAAGGGTTCTTCCGCCATGATGGAGTATAACTCCCTGATGACCATTGCCCATCGGGCGGAGGATCTGTTTGCCATTATCCGGGATAAAACCATGGACGTAGTCCCGGAAGAACTTCGGCCCGAGCTGTTCGATCTTCTGTTTCAGACCATTGACTTTTTCCGTCAGGAGCTGGAACACATTGAAAATGGGCAGCCCCTTACTGAAGATATCGACACTCTGCTGCAAAAAGTTAATAGATTAATCGACCAAATTCACTCCGGCGGCCAGGCCCAGCCCCAGCAGACTTCCGCCGCAGAAGCCGCTGCTCCTGCCCCGGACGCTGCAAACCCTTCCATCGTCACCAGGGCCGGATTCCCCTATGTGCTTCAGATCTTCTTCGACGAGGGCTGCGGCATGGAGAACCTGCGGGCCTACATGCTGGTCTCCTCGGTAAAAGACCTGTTTGCCGAGGGAGATTTCACCTATGAGCCCCAGGGCGTAGATTCCGATCCCGCCACCGCCGACCAGATCGTGGAATCGGGCTTCCTGCTCTTCTTCCGCAACCAGGCCGACCGGGATGCCGCCGTCCATGCCGTCACCGCCTCTGGCTCGGTGCGCTCCTACCAGGCCATTGACCAGCCCGCTTCGGAGCCTCAGCCGGCAGCGGAGCCCGCTCCCGCCCCGGCCGCCGTGGAAGCGGCTCCGGCAGCGGAGAAAGCCCCGGCGCCTCAGAGCACACCTGCCAAGGTGTCTGCCGCCAGCGCCCCCCAAACGGCTGCCCCCCAGAAGGCAGAGGGGACCCACCATCACAAGGAGAGCCTGATCAGCGTCAACCTTGACAAGCTGGATCACCTGGCTGCAGTGGTGGGCGAGATCGTCATCACCGAGTCTATGGTCACCGCCTCCCCCGAGCTCAAGGGGCTTAAGCTGGATGCCTTCACCAAGTCTGCCCGGCAGCTGCGCAAGCTCACCGATGAGCTGCAGGACGTGTCCATGTCCCTGCGCATGGTGCCTGTCTCCGGCACTTTCCAGAAGATGAACCGGATCGTCCGGGACATGTGCAAAAAGCTGGGCAAGCAGGCCCGTCTGGTACTGGAGGGTGAGGACACCGAGGTGGACAAGACCATCGTGGACAGCATCGGCGATCCTATCATGCACATTGTGCGCAACTCTATGGACCATGGCATTGAGGAGACTGCCCAGCAGCGCATTGACGCGGGCAAGGACCCTGTGGGCACGATCATTCTCTCCGCCCGGCACACCGGCAGCGAAGTCATTATTGAAATTAAGGATGACGGCCAGGGTGTCAACTACGACGGGGTGCTCAACAAGGCCATCCGAAACGGCCTGGCCCAGCCCGATGTGGAGTATTCCCACAAGGACATTCTCAATTTCCTCATGGCCCCCGGCTTTTCCACCAACACCGAGGTCACCGAGTACTCCGGCCGCGGTGTGGGCATGGACGTGGTAAAGCGGAACGTGGAGGAGGTCGGCGGCACCGTCTTCATTACCAGCGAGCCCGGCAAGGGCATGACCACCACCCTGAAGATCCCCCTGACCATGGCCATCATGGACGGCATGGAGGTCTCGGTGGGCGGCTCCATCTTCACCATTCCCATCCACAACATCCGCCAGTCCTTTAAAATCTCCGACAGCGACCTCATTCGGGACGCCGCAGGAGGCGAGATGTTTAAGTGCATGGGTAACTTCTACCCTGTCATCCGCATGAAGGACCTCTATCAGATGGACTCCGGCGCCACCCGTATTGAGGACGGTATCCTCATCTGGTTGGATGCGGGCGAGCACTCCTACTGTCTGTTTGTGGATGAACTGCTGGGCGAACAGCAGGTAGTGGTCAAACCCCTTCCCTCCTACCTCAACCGCTTTAATATCAAGTCCAGTGGCATCTCAGGCTGCACCATTCTGGGCGACGGCAACATCAGCATCATTCTGGACGTGTCCAATCTGTGCACCTACGCCCTGTAAAGGAGAGGATAGAAGATGAATCAAAAGGAAGTTTTGCTCCTTGCCGACCAGCCTGACCAGCTGGAGAACGGAGCGGTCACGTCTTTGACAGAAAAATACCTGTTGTTTACGTCTGGGGATCTGCTTTTCGGCGTCCCGGCAGAGTCGGTGGCCGAGATCATTACCGGCCATACCATCACCAAGCTGCCCCTGGTCCCCAGCTATATTCGGGGAATCATCAATCTGCGCGGCCAGATCATTCCCATTGTGGACATTCGCCACCTGCTCAATCACGGGGACTGCGAAAGTGACTGCATGATGATTCTGCGCTCCGATGACACCCAGGTGGGCATTCTGGTGGATCAGGTGCAAAAAATGGTGGATATTGATGTGTCCACCCTGCTGCCCGTTCCCCCTCAGAGTTCCAACGAGCTGGTGTGCGGCATGTGCTCTCTGGAGGACGGCCAGACCATGCTGGCCTTTGACTGCGCCCACCTGATGGAGCACTCCTAAGGGAGGCAAACATCCATGGATATGATATTTCACGATCTGGCCATCTCGGATGCAGATTTTCAGCAGCTGGTCCAATTCATCCACAAAAACTACGGCATCGACCTGAGCAAAAAGCGTCAGCTGATTACCAGCCGCCTCTCCCACTCCCTAAAAGCCAAGGGGTACAAGGATTTCCGGTCCTTTTTGGACCACCTGTTCACCAGCAAGGATCCCCAGGACCTGGAGCTGGTGCTCAACAAGCTGACCACCAACTACACCTATTTTCTGCGGGAAAAGGATCACTTTACCTTCTTCCAGAACACCATTTTGCCGGAGTTGGAAAAGCGCCACAGTCGGGATAAGGTTCTTTCTATCTGGAGTGCCGGCTGCTCCAGCGGGGAGGAGCCCTATACTCTGTCCATCTATCTCAAGGAGTACTTCGGCCCTCAGGCCAGCCAGTGGGACACCCGTATTCTGGCCACCGACATTTCCCAGCAGGCCATGGCCAAGGCCAAGGCCGGGGTCTATCAGCCCCCGGCAGACATGCCCAACGAGTGGCTCAGGCGCTACTTCGTCCCCAGCAAGACTCATCCGGGCGACTACACTGTGGCTCCGGTTATTCGGAACAATGTGATCTTCCGCACCTTTAACCTGATGAATCCCATCCAGTTCCGGCTGAAATTTGATGTGATTTTCTGCCGCAACGTGATGATATATTTTGATCAGAGCACGCGGGACGCGTTGGTGCAGCGTTTTTACAACGCCATGAATCCCAACGCTTACCTGTTCATCAGCCATTCAGAATCTCTGGGGCACACCCCACTGTTTCAAATGGTCGCCCCTGCTGTCTATCGCAAGAACAGCGCGCCTGCCCGCTCTTAGGAAGGAGCAGACCCCCGTATGATACCCTCTCAGCAAAAAATCCGAGTGCTGGTTGTGGACGATTCCGCGGTAGCCCGGACGTTTCTTATAAAAGGTCTTTCCGCCTATCCCAATATCGAAGTGGTAGGCTATGCGATCAACGCTCTGGATGCTCAAGCCAAGATTGCCCGGCTCAATCCGGATGTGATGACCTTGGATGTGGAAATGCCGGGCACCAACGGCATTGACTTTCTCAAGCAGCTGCTGCCGGGCCGTCCCCTGCCGGTCATTCTGGTCTCCAGCTTGAACCTGCGGGTTTTTGATGCCCTGGCCGCCGGAGCGGTAGACTTTGTACGCAAACCCGACGGAGTCGAAAGCCGGGAGGCTTTTCTCCGGGCACTGTCTCAGAAGATCGTGGTGGCCTCCCGTGCCAAAGTTCCATCCTGCGGCCGCGCTGCCGCCAAACAGTCTGCCCCAGTGGCCCCCGCCGCTGCTCTGGGCCGGGGCAGCGGTGTGGTTGATCTGGATCGCACCATCATCGGTCTGGGCGCTTCCACCGGCGGCACTGAGGCCACATTGGAGGTCCTCAAGCGCCTGCCTGCCGACATCCCCGGCATGGTCATTGTTCAGCACATGCCCAAAGGCTTTACCGGCATGTACGCCGAGCGGCTCAACAAGCTGTGCGCCATGGAAGTGCGGGAGGCCAAAAACGGCGACGAGATCCGCCGGGGTCTGGCACTCATTGCCCCTGCCGACCTCCAGGCTCGGGTGGTGCGTATGGGCTCCCGGTACACGTTGGCCTGTCAGCCCGGCGATAAGGTCAGCGGCCACCGCCCCTCGGTGGATGCCTTATTTACCTCCATGGCCTCTCAGATCAAATGCCACATGGTAGGCATCATTATGACTGGCATGGGCCGGGACGGCGCCAGCGGTCTGCTGGAAATGCGCAAAGCCGGGGCCTACACCATTGGCCAGGACAAGGACTCCTCGGTAGTCTATGGCATGCCCGGCGTGGCCCAGGATATTGGGGCCGTGATGATCCAGGCCTCCTGCGAGAATATTGCTGCTGTGCTCATGCAGCATTTAAAAACCGGAAAATAAAAAAAGATTCCTGTTTCAAAAGTGAAACAGGAATCTTTTTTTGCCCCGTTGCATACCAGTTTAACTCAGCGCATCCTCCAGCCATTTGCGGGAACGTTCCCGCTCCAGCTTCAACTCTTCGCGAATTTTATCATAATCCAACGGCTTTAAACATTCTGTCAAAAATGCTTCGGTGAGTTGTGTGCTAATATGGTTGCCAGCATCTCCTAATTTACTTAAAGTCGTAAACCGGTCTGACACAGCATGGGGGATCGCCGCAAATTTTTTCTTGAAAAACATAGAAAAACAAGTGGCATGGAAGGAATCCGTAATGATAAATTCCGCATGTTTAATATAATACAGCCAATCTTCCACAGTAATATTTTTCCGCATGTTTTCAAACTCAAAGGCATGGCGCAGGTCATCTCTTGTCTCCCAGTTCGCCTGCGTCGCACTGATGATCTTTATGCCGCCCAGGCGCTTTTGGATTTCTTTGCGAAACTCCATAAACTGTTCATTCGGGAAGAAAATATAGGAAAAAATAAACGGCTCTTTTTCTTCGCGCTTCGAACGCTCGGCCAGTTCCTCGTATTCTTTCACGTCCAGCAGGAACACAGGGTCCAATACGAAGTCCGCATCCACACCATATTGCTTTTTACAAACGTCCACACCAAAGCGTTCCCGTACCCCAATTTTTTCGAAGCGTTTGTAGAACGGCGCATATTCCTCTGCCGGGGGAATAAACTCTCTGGCCC
Organism: Lawsonibacter sp. LCP25S3_E2; assembly: GCF_052117285.1. Classification (NCBI taxonomy): domain Bacteria; kingdom Bacillati; phylum Bacillota; class Clostridia; order Eubacteriales; family Oscillospiraceae; genus Lawsonibacter; species Lawsonibacter sp. LCP25S3_E2. The sequence continues at coordinate 78,230 of NZ_JBQKJL010000009.1, read as the reverse complement.
CAAAGGAAGCTCCGTAAGCAATTTTACGAATCCCATCTCCCGCGAAATCCAGCTGGAAATATTTCAATCCTTCCTGGAAGAAGCGGCGATTCCACACCTGGTCCGAGCCGACTACCAACGTACTGCAGCACTGCTCAATAATCTTCGGAGCATTGGCAGGGAAATAATCCGAGCTGCATACATAGTTCTCTTTTGCAAACGCAAGGAACCGCCCAGGCGGAGAAGTTACCGCATTGTCTATGGCGAGAACTGAATGGTTTTTTGCCAGCGTTTTATAAAGCGCATAATTGGTCAGTGCATTTCCGTGATTCGGTCCCCAGAACAAAACAAGGCCAATATCAAAATGCAGCATCCGATAGGCACGTACCAATACATCGGACAAAACGGCAGGGTTTTCCCGCCACGCTTTGAAAAAGAGATCGCGAAATTTGGGCTTTGCGACGCTGGTTCGGATGGAGGGATTTGCAGCACAGAGTACTTCCTTACTCTCCCGCCCAAATTCTCTTGTTTTTTTCAGATAACCTTCGATTCTACGGTACAGGCGTTTCCCCTTTTCCGTATTGGCGGTCAGATAAGAGGAACCCTTTCCATCTTCAAACGCGGGATTCAACGCCTGAATACCCCAAAAGTCAGCCACAGTTAAATCGCTGTATTTCATCCCCTTAAACTGGCAATGATAGCAGCTTTCCCGCAAAATCCAATCTGACTGGAAACAAACCATATACCAATCGCTCTGTCCTGTCAGGTTGGTCTGTCCAGATTCCGTTTGGATGTACAAACTTGCCTTCCATCCAAACAGTTCCTTTTTACGGAAATTCACTTCGGTAATCGGTCCGCCCCGCTGTCTAAACTCTTCCAAATAATGGGCAAATACACCGGGAGACGGAACCCCGTGGCAGACTACGTCCATCGTATACAGGTTGTCATACTCTCTTCCCAAAAAGGCAGACAGGCCCGCCACCTGGCAGGCAGTACCGGTAAACAGCACAACCTTTCCTTCCTGCAGAAGCTGCTCCACTTTGGGATAGACCTCCGCAGTACGGCTTTGCACATACTTGGACGTCTGCATAGCCCGGATGTCCTCAGGGCGGTTGCTGACAATATGATGGACTTCAAAGTTTGGATCAAACACCGCGCCGGCCACATAGCCCCCGTCCTCCAGAATCACCTGGGCCAGCAGCGGAAACACCCCGCCGGAAGACGCTTTCATGCGCACGTCGTCTGCCGCCTGCAGCGCATAGCAGGCAGTGGGTACGGGGACAGAGGGCAGCTCCCGCTGAGTGGGGCACACCTTCAGACACAGGCCGCACCGAGTACAAAGGCTATTGTCCACCTTGGGATACAAAAAGCCCTCCTCATTCAGTTCCATGGAGATCGCACCGGTGGGGCACTTCCCCTGGCAGCTGCCACAGCCCACGCAGTCCACCACTCCGGAGACATCTGGTGTCTCTGCCGTCACGATCTCCCGCTGGGGATATTTTTGGGCCTGATAGTCGGCTATACAGCGCTGGTACATGGGGTGTTCCGCTAAAATGGACAGATAACCTTCCGTCGCTTCCCAGGCATCGGCGTCATCGATATCCCCTAAAAGCCGCTCCAGCACCTCATCTCCCACTCCCGACTGCTCCAGGGGCGCTAAAAACTCGCTCATAAAGTAGCAGCGGGACACCAGCGCCTGGGGTGTATGAAGCTGAGGCGGCTCGATTTCCACCATTTTTGTGTGGCTGTACTTGGCAGGCGTATTCAGCGCCAGGCGCAGGAGAAATTCCTCCTCCACCATGTCAGTCAAATCCTCGTCAAAGGTTCCCAAGCGGCGCAGCTGTTCCCGTGTCATCACCACGGACTGAAGGGAAACTCCCCACTCTGTTATTAGGTCGAGGAAAATCTCTCCCTCTGTCTTAAAGTCGGGCCAGTCCTTGGGCGGCAAGCACCCCTCTCTTCCCCGGATTCCTGCCCTGGTGTAACACCAGCCGGGCTTAAACGAACCCCCCAGGGTACGCACAGCCACGGACAGCCAGGTGGGATACACCACGGCCCCGGCCCGGAGGAAAACCACATACTCCCCCCGAATCAGCCGGGCGGCCGCGTTGAGGCACGCCCCCCTGCTCCACCCCGCCGGCAGGGCAAGGTACTGCAGCTGCTCACACGCTCCCATGGGACAGGCGGGGACGTTGGAGGGGCCCAGACGTTCCACCACAATAATTTCTGTCTGCTTATAGTTCTGGCACAGCAGGCTGTCCAGCGTAAGCGCCAGCTTGTGTTCGTCACCATCGGATAGCACAACAACGCTGACCATATCCATAGTGAAGTCCTCCTTCCGGTTTATATGGGAGCGGGCAGGCTTTCTTCCGTCCAGCCTGTTTCTCCGCTCACTCCAGCAGATGGGCTACCTTCCGGTAAGCATCACTCTGTTTCAGGGCAAGCACCGCCGGATCGTCCGGGGCATACTGGGCTAGGACGGTTTGCACCTTCCGTGCCAGCTCCTCCAGCTGGATCTGCGCAGCCGACTTGGGCGGATTCTGACGCAGAAAATCCACCATCTTCTTCATGGCCGGGGCAGCCTTCAGCGCCTGACGCAGGGCACGGACCCAGCCCAACTCATCTCCGCTCTCCCAGGCCGTCTTCCCCTTCAGCAGCTGCAGCGCATACTGGTGCATGCCAGGCAGGGCGTTCCAGTCCTCCTCGCTCTCCAGCAAGGCGGAACTGTAATAGTTGGGCAGATAGTCTGCCGCTAAATCGAGAAACAGCTTACACAGCCGATGGGCACGTTTGTCATCGCGCCAATCCTCCGCCCGCAGGGCCGCCATGGTCAAGTCAAACTGGAACTGGAACCGGGACATGGAGACAGTAAAGTCACAGTAATCCATCCAGTCCAGCAGTGTGTCAATAAACTCCGGTTTCTTGGGGTCTGCCAGGGCGGCGGCGGTGTCCCGGTTGCTCTCTCCCTTACGGCGGTAGAAGGAGTCCGGCAGAGGGATCATCAGCTCCACCGCCCGGCAGATGGCTCGGGCGGGCACCATATCCCACTCCTCCATCTGCTCCACCAGGGCCTGTCCCTCCTCTGCGTCGGCGTCCATGAGCCGGGCGGCCCAACCCAGCTCGCAGGGAACCTCCCGGAAGAGGTGCCACCGGCCCTCCAGCCAGTGTTCGGCCTCCTCTCCCTCTTCCGGCTTTTCCCGAAACCGGTCGTTGAGCATCAACAGCCAGTTGTTCCGCTTCTCCCGGCGGCGCTTTTCCGCCTTATTGTCCTCTTCCTCCGGTGCGGTAAGGATGGGGGGCAGCACCTGGGCCATCCGCGCCTGGGCCTGGGGATTGTCCCGCAGGCAGTCCATGGCCTCCAGGTAGGTCAGGGAGGCGGCCAGATCCAGTTCCTTCGCCTCCAGGGGCAGAAGCAGCTCTAGGGCCTCCTCCTCCCGGCCCAGCTGGCCCAGGCATTCCGCCTTGACACACAGAATGCGCCGCCGATCCTCCTCCCCAAAGAGATTAAGGGAAGATGCGCTGGTTTCCCGCAGCAAGGTAAGCCGCTGCCGGCTCCACTTCTCCTGGTCCTTAAGGTAGCGGTCCGCCCAACTCAGCGCGGTCTCATACTCTCTCTCATTTCGAAAGTATAGCGCCGCGCAAAAGGCCACATCCACCTGGAAATAGGCGCTCCGGGCCATGTGCTCCTCGGTCCAGGCCAGCCAGGCGCGGGCCTGGGGCAGACGGTCCATCAGAGCCGTCTGCAGCGCCGTCCGGCACAGAGGCTGACCAAAAGGTGCCATGACCAACTCTGGCTGGGCCATAAAGCCGTCCATGGCCCGCTGGAGATAGCCCATGCACTCCTGAGGAAAGCAAACCGCAGACTCCACGCACTGATTCAGCCGCCGCAGGTTCCCCGGGTCCTTCTCCAGTTCCGCCCGGAGGAGCTTCATATTCCGTTCCGCCTTCTGTTTTGCCTGCTCCGGCTTCTGAAACGCATACCCGTCGTGATCGAGAATGGTCTTGCCTAAAATTTTTGTATCCGCATTGGCCGGCAACATCCAGCTCTCGTGGATGGAACCCTCGTAACGCAGGCCACTGTCCATCCACAGCATGCGCGGGGCAGGAAAGTCACTGTACCGCCCTTCCATGTCCACATCCCGGTAGTTGCGCTGAATGACAAAGGCCATCAGCAAATTTTTGGGGCGCTTCGCCCACAGGAACTCTTTGATCTCCCTCAGGTCCGGAACCAGATACTCATCCGCGTCCACCGTCAGATACCACTTGCCCGTGCAGCGGTCCATCACCGCGTTCCGGGCCTGGGAAAAATCTCCCGTCCATGGAAAGTCAAAGCAAACGTCAGCGTACCGCTCGGCCACCTCTCGGGTACCGTCGGTAGAGCCGGTGTCGGCAATCACCAGCTGGCAGGGCACCGCATCCCGCAGGGGCTGGAGGGCCTGGAGACATTTCTCAATGCAGCGGATCTCATTTTTGACAATCATGCCGATTGAAAGCAACGGTCTTTCCATCATTCAAACACACCTTTTCCCTGAATTAAGTAGCCGGCACATATCCCGGCCCTCCCGATCACAGCGGGGCGAAGATATCTGGCGGCCGTTTTTGATTTAAAAAGGGGCCGGTTCCGAAGAACCGGCCCCTCGGTTTCCACCTGGCAGAGCACCGCTGGGCGTTCGCCCATTCCGTGCTTCGCATGTTAACGATTCAGGCTGCCTGTGCATGCAAGCAGCTTTCTCCGCTATGCGGCAAATCGTCTTACTGCAGCAGCTGCAGCACGCCCTGGGGCACCTGGTTGGCCTGAGCCAGCATGGCCTGAGCGGACTGCACCAGGATGTTGTTCTTGGTGTAGGCCATCATCTCGTCGGCCACGTCGGTGTCGCGGATGGTGGACTCAGCGTCCTGAATGTTCTCGGTCATGACGGACAGGTTGTTGATGGTGTGGTCCAGACGGTTCTGGGTGGCGCCCAGAGTACCACGGACAGAGGACACATCGTTGATGGCCTTCTTGATCACATCCACAGCGTCCTGAGCGCTCTTCTGGTCGCTGATCTTGATCTTATCCAGGCCCAGCTTCTTAGCGTGCATATCCTTGATGTCAACATCAAGCTGGTTGTACTTGTCGCTGGTGTCGCCGATCTGCAGGGTCAGGCTCTCGCCCGTCTTGGTAAAGGTAGCCTTTGCAGAAGTGCCTCCAATAGTGACATCCTTATCGAGGGCCGACACGGCCTTCTTCAGACTATCAAAGCCGGTGAAGGTGCCGACGGTAGCGGAAGCATTCTGGGTCACATAGGTATAAGTCTTGCCGTTAATGGTAACGCTGTCGCCCTTAGCCCAGCCAGACTTCAGGTTAATGGTGGTGCCGGCAGTAATGGCCTTGCCGCCAATGGTACCGGAAATCTTGCTGCCCAGATCCACAGTAGCGCCGCTCTCCATGGAGCCGTCCAGCAGGTTGATGCCGTTGAAGTTGGAGCTGTCGGCGATACGGTCGATCTCCTTGGTCAGCTCGGTAAACTCCTTCTGCAGGTTGTCACGGTCGGTCTGGTCGTCATAGGTGCCGTTGGCGGACTGGTCGGCCAGCTCCGCCATACGGTTGAGCATGTCGTGGACCTCGGTCAGGGCGCCCTCAGCGGTCTGCACCAGGGAGATACCGTCCTTGGCGTTCTTCTGAGCGGTCTCCAGGCCGGTGATCTGGGCACGCATCTTCTCGCTGATGGCCAGGCCAGCAGCGTCGTCGCCGGCGCGGTTGATCTTGTAGCCGGAAGACAGCTTCTCCAGGTTCTTGGACAGAGCGCTGGTGTTGTTGGAATAGTTGCGGTAGGCGTTCATAGCCATGATGTTGTGCTGAATACGCATAAAAAATTCCTCCTTGAAAATTTGGCTGGGGCAAGTTCCTTCTTGCCCTTGCTGTGTGTCCGTCCGCACCCGCAGGCCTTCCGGGGCATCGAAACACTGGTTAAGGGAGCAAGGCCGCGGCCTCAAATCCCTTCACTGGTCTTTTCGGCCACTTTTCCGGAAAATTAAGCCCCAGAATAAATTTTTTAAAAAAATTTTCCCCACCTGTCGATTAAGGCAGGTGGGGAAAGGAGGTTTGCTTCGTTATTCGTTCGTTCCGGTATGCCGTGGGGACTCCATCACGGTCTTGCAGGCCTGGATCACCTGGGCAATCACCTGGGACTCGAACTTGGCCCGGTACAGGCTGAGCATAGGGGTGGCGGCCATGTCCGCCAGCACCACATACTTGGGGGGCAGCTTGGTGAGGGCCAGGGCCCGTGCATCTGCCAGGCAGCGGGGACAGTCACACAAGCCAAACATTTTGACATACCGCTCCAGCCGCTCGTCCACCAAAATCTCCATCACATTCATACATACCGCCCCGTCAGGAAGCCGGGTCTGCCGGGGGGCGAAGGGCGCCTCCGGTTCGGAGATGGGTTCCGGCTCAGGCTCCGGAGCAGGGGAAGGCTCCGGTTCTGGCTCGGGTTCCGGTTCCTCGTTGGGGGCTGCCATGTTCCGCAGCAGCTGCTCAATCTCCTCCTGGCTCATCTTTCCTCCGCCGGAGGTGGCGGCAGGTTCCGGGGCAGGGGCGGGCTCCGGCTCGGGCTCGGGTTCCGCCTTAGGTGCTGCCATGTTCCGCAGCAGCTGCTCAATCTCCTCCTGGCTCATCTTTCCTCCGCCGGAGGTGGCGGCAGGTTCTGGGGCAGGGGCAGGTTCCGGCTCCGGCTCGGGCGCTGCCATGCTCCGCAGCAGCTGCTCAATCTCCTCCTGGCTCATCTTTCCTCCGCTGGAGGTGGGGGCAGGTTCTGGGGCAGGGGCAGGTTCCAGGTCCGGCTTGGGTTCCGGCTCCGGCTCGGGCGCTGCCATATTCCGCAGCAGCTGCTCAATCTCCTCCTGGCTCATCTTTCCTCCGCCGGAGGTAGAGGCAGGTTCCGGGGCAGGGGCGGGTTCCGGCTCGGGCTCCTCCTTCTTCGGGATGGGGGCCAGGATGGTCTCGGGCTGGGGTTCTGGCTCCGGCTGAGCCAATTCCTCCTCCAGGGCCTGGGACAGGGCGTCCCGGATAGTCTCAGACAGGGCCTCGTTGTTGATGCGGGCCACCTGTAGAATGGGGGCAGCCAACCGCTCCCCCTCCCGCCGTGCCGGCAGCGGTGCAATAATGGGCTCGTCCGTAGTTGGCTCCGTCTGGGCAGGCTTTTTTCGGCTGTTGGTGTTTTTGCGCTTCTTCGGCGGCGTCTGAGGAGCCTGCTGTGTATCCTGAGGCTTCTCCTCCGCCTGAGGGGCAGGCTGAGCAGCCTTGGGCGCGGAATCAGCCTCTTGGGGCTCTGGCTGGGCGGCCGGGGTGTGGGTCTCCTCCTGGCCGCCGCCGGAGAGCAGACTGAGCACATGGTCCGTCTTACTGGTGCGGCTGTTCTTCCTGGATGCCATCAGCCCCGTCCTCCTCTCTCAGCACGTGGGAAACGGGGCCCCGCCACTTGGTCACACAGCTGCTCAAAATCCCTGGCCGGCTTAGAAGTCGGAGCATAGTCTACCACGCTCAGGCCGTGGGCGGGGGCCTCTGCCACCGACACGCTGCCCCGGACCTTGGCATCAAAGACCACCGTGTCCAGCTGCTGGGCAATCTGGGCCGCCAGCTCCAACACCTCCCGGTTCAGGTTGAAGCGGGCGTTATACCGGTTGAGCAGGATCCCCAACACCTGCAGGCGGGAGTTGTAATACTCCTGCACGCTGTGGATGGTCTCCTTGATCTGAGAGACTCCCAACAGGCTGAGCACCTCGGGCGCCATGGGAATAATCAGCTTGTCCACCGCCACATAGGCATTGACGGTGAGCAGATTCAAAGCGGGCGGGGTATCGACAATGATAAAGTCATAGTCCTGTTCCACCTTGGACAGAGCTGTTTTCAGCATGAACTCTCGGCCGGGGCGGTTAAACTCCAGCTCCGCTCCCGCCAGCAGAATATTGGAGGGCAGCAGGTCGCAGGTCTCGGTATGGGAAATGGCCGCCTGGGGCTCCAGTTCCCCCCGAAACACATCGTAAATGGTGGCACAGCGCTCAATATCCAGCCCCAGGCTGAATCCCAGGCTGCCCTGGGGGTCCAGATCTACCCCCAGCACCCGTGCACCCCGGTTGTGCAGGCTGGCCAGCAGAGCCGCCGACGTGGTCGTCTTGCCCACGCCGCCCTTTTGATTGGTGACGGCGATCATAAATGCTGACATAGAGATCCTCCGTTTCTATCGGTCCGGCGGAGCGCTTTCCCTGTATATTTCCATAAAATTCATATAAAGAATTAGAAAAAGCAGGAAAGAGCACTTAATCTTTTGCCGCAGCGGACGATATATAATGATGAGAGAACATGCGGATACCTTCCTGGCCATTGTACTCAAAAGGCTATTTTTTGTCAACAAGACGCCTGCGGGGCACATGTTTACGGAACGTTTCTTCTCTTACGCTCAATTCTGATAGAAAGGGAGTGTGAAATTATGGCATCCATAAGTAGCCTGTCCAGTTCCAGCTCTTCCTCCAGTGTTTACGGAAACCGCACCTATAACATCATTTCCGGTTTGGCAAGCGGTATGGACACGGAAGAATTGATCTCCGGCGTGGTGCAGAGCTATCAGCAAAAGATTCAGTCCCTCCAGCAAAAAAACACCAAGCTTCAGTGGCAGCAGGAGGCCATCCAAAGTCTCTCCGACAAACTGGTGGAGTTTGACCGGAACTACTCCTCCTATATCTATTCCAATACTAACTTACTGAGCTCTAACTTCTTCAACAACGCCGTAAAAACCACTACCAACGGCACCTATGCCAATCTGGTCACTGCCTCCGGCAAGACCAGCAGCTCGGTGATACTGAACGCAGTGCGCCAGCTGGCCACCGCTGCCCGATACAGCGTCTCCGCCGATGATCTCAACGGCAGTGTGTCTACTGAGAATGGTGTCACAACCATCACCGGCGGCTCCATGAAGGTCAACGATGACGACACGGTAACCGTAAGTAATCTGGCCGGTTCCATGAGCTTCACCTACGGCACCAAGACCGTCTCCATTGATCTGGGCCAGCGGGAGCTTTTTACGGACGAGAACGGCAAGTTCAGCACCGATGCGCTTGAGAAAGCCATTACGGAAAAGCTCAGCGAGCAGCAGATCTCCACCAGCGGCAGCTCCGGCACCGCGGACAAGTACATTGGCGTGGAAGTCAAGGATGATGGCAACGGCAATATCTCCATCTCTGTCTCTGACAAGAAAAATGCGGGCAACAAGGTGAGCATCACCGGTGCCACGGGCGATCTGGGCGAGTTGGTAGGCGATCTGGGCGATGGAAAAAGTGAGGTCTCCCTGAAGCTTTCTGAGGGTGCAACCAGCGATATCTCTCTGGGCGAATTTCTTGCCGGTCAGACCCTTACGGTCTCCATGGACGGCAAGAGCAAGACCATCAGCCTGGATAAGTTCAAGGACATTTCCAAGGTTTCTGACTTTGAAGCCACCCTCAATGAGGAACTGAAGAACGCCTTTGGTACAGTAAAGAATGGCGACAACGTAGTGAACAAGGTCAGTGCCACCTTTGATAAAGACGGCATTTCCTTCACCATGGACCCGTCTGTGAAAAACTCCACCTTCTCCGTGACCGCTTCCACCTCTGATGTGGGGGATGTGCTGGGCATCGGCTCTGGGCTGACCAGCTATCTGGACACCAACAAAACCTTGGGTGAGCTGAACCTGGGGAAGGGTTTCAATTGGGAAAATGGCACCATTGTCAAAGGCAGCGGCGACAAGGCCATCGAGCAGAAGGATGAGGACGGTAAAATCATCGGCTACGTCGATGCGGACGGCAACGCGGTCAATGCCAACAACGAACGTCTGGGCAAGGACGGCAAGGTGCTGTACAGCTATGACCTCATCATCAACGATGTGAAAATCGGTTCCTATACACGGGACACCGAGATGAACACCATTATCAATGGCATCAACAACAATACTGAGGTCGGGGTGAACGTAACCTACTCCAAGACCTCCGGTGAGTTTGTGTTCACTGCCAAGGACACCGGCTCTGCCGGCCGGGTGGATATTAAAACCGGCGGTTTGGGCGCTGTTCTCTTCGGCGCCACTGTGCAGGAGGCGGAAGACCCCAACAACCAAAAACCTGCCACCAGCGACAAGACCGGCTCCTACGAGGCCGGCAAGGACGCGCTGATCAACGTCACCATCAATGGGCAGAACATGGAGTTGGTCCGCTCCTCCAACACCGTGGACCTGGACGGCATGAAGGTCACCGTCAGCGGTACCTTTAACGAAAAAGCCACCTTGGGCCAGGATGGAAAAACTATGGTGAACAAGGAAACCGGCGCTGACGACACGCAGACGGAAACCCCGGTCGACACCGTTTCCTTTACCAGCAAAACCGATGCGGACACCATTGTGGACGCGGTAAAAAAGATGGTGGAGGACCTGAACACCATCATCAAAGAGGTCAAGAGCGCCTACTCCGACATGCCCCTGCAGAAATCTGACGGTTCTTCCTATGCTCCCCTCACCGACGAGGACATGGAGGACATGAGTGAGTCGGCCATTGAGAACTATGAAGAGAAAGCCAAAACCGGCATCCTCTTCATGGACAGGGACCTGTCCTCTCTGTATAACAACCTGCGCAGCGCCATCTCTGCCAGCGGAGCGGATGGAGCTACCCTTCGCTCCATTGGCATCAGCACCTCCTACTCCGACGGCCTGACCACCCTCACCTTTGATGAGAAGGCCTTCCGGGAGGCTCTGGAGAGCGACCCGGACAAGGTGCAGGAGGCTTTCACCAAGTCCAAGGAGGACGGTGCAGCCACCGATGGCCTGATGACCACTCTGAAATCCATCACCGACCGCTACGCCGCCACCACCGGCGACCCCAAGGGTATTCTCATCGAGAAGGCCGGCTCCAAGTACTCTCCCACCGCCGCTCTGGACAACACCATTCTCAACCAGATGAATGATGTGGAGAAGGAGATCTCCAAGTGGCAGGAGAAGATGTCCAATCAAGTGGACTACTACACCAACAAATTCACTCAGCTGGAGCTGCTGATGAACCAGATGAACTCCCAGAGTTCGGCTCTGGCCGGCCTCATGGGCGGCTAACGTCTGGAACGGAAAGGAACGCACCTTTTATGGATATGCGAGGTTACCAGCACTATCGGGAGGATTCTATCAACACGATGACCTCCGGCGAGCTGCTGCTGCTGGTCTATGATGAGCTGGTCAAGCGTCTGACCCAGGCGGAGCTGGCTCTGGCGAAAGAGGACTATCCCACCTTTGAGTCGGCGGTAGACCGCGCCGTTCAGATTATCCACTACCTGGACGACACACTGGACCGGCAATACGAGATCAGCCAGCAGCTCACCCGCCTGTATGAGTTCTTCTGCTATGAACTCAGCCGGGTAAAAAGCGGCCGGAACAAAACCGAACTGGAGCGGGTCAAGCGCATGGTCAGCGAGCTGCGGGAGAGTTTCCGCACCGCTGACAAAAACACCTCGACCCGATAAGGAGGCCACCATGATCAGGGATCAGGATTACGCCGCCTCCACCGCAATCCAGCGCAAGATGTACACCTCCCTTAACGAGGTGATCGAGCTCACCGATGAGCTGTCTCAGGCGGTGAGCCGTCAGGACCAGGTTTCGGTGCGGATGTTCCTCTCCATGCGCTTGGAGGAAATTCAGCGGCTCACCAGCTACCAGGCCATGCTCAACCGGCAGTGCGCACAGCTTTCGCCGGAGGATGCCAAACTGCTCACCCAGCTCAATTCCGGTCTTTTTTCCGGCCAGGCCCCTACCCCCGCCGCACAGGCCCTGCTCAAGCAGGCCCAGCGCAACCGGACGGTTCTGGAGCGGGTTCGCCAGGCAGATCAGGCGGTCAGCAGTCGCCTGGGCGGTTCCCATTCCTTTTACAGCAAGAAACGGAAATAGCGCAAAAAAACGCCCCCTGCCGTCTTAACATCGACAGGGGGCACTCCCCGTTTCATCCGCCGCCCAGGGCATCAAAGCACCAAAGGGGTGCGCCGTCCGTGCGGCTGGCGGACAGTTCATCCAAAATAAGCTGAGGCTCCCACAGGGCCAGGCTGCGTTCCCGGCTATTGGGGTCGGCTACCAGCACCTGTCCGGTGAGGGTCGCCCCCCGGAGCACGATAAAGTGCCCCCCCGTGGTAAAGTGCCCTGGTCCCATCAGGGCCACCATCACCTGGCCTGTGGCCAACCTCTGGCACAGTTCCTCTGGGGAAATCTCACCGCAGGACTGAGCGGTCAGCCCGAAGTGCTGGGCCATTCCCTCCACTATGGACAGATAGGAACCGCTGCCCGGAGCACAGTAGCCCTGCTGGGCCGCAAGCTGTGCCATCGCAGCCGGGTCCACCACCTGGCCGCTCAGGGTGGAGACCACCATGGACATGGCGGTGGGGCCGCAGCCAAAGCCCTCCATCCGATCCGGGCCGAAGGCCGAGCTGGCCCAGGGCTCCTCACTCTGATTGAAGTAGGCCAGCTCCACCACTCCGCCAGTGAGCACCTCCTGCCCCAGGCGGGAGGAAAATTGGGTGATTTCCGGGTCCTGGACCAGACTTTCCAGGTCCTCCTGGGGTTCCTGGATCTCCTGGCTGACCAGGGCAGCCTGCTGTTGCTGCTCCTGCTGCCGGCGGCTCTCCGCGGCGCTTTGCACCTGCCGGGCCAGGTCCTGTCCCCGCGCCCACACCCCGTGGGCCAGCTGAACAACCGGCTGGGTGATGCGCTGAAATAGGGCCGGTTCCATAACCCGGCACACGGCCAGCTCCACTCCGGCCACACACACCAGGGCCAGCAGGAACACCCCCAGCACATACCTGTATTTCTTTTTTGGCCTTTTTCCCCCACTCAACCTTCTCATGCCACCTTTTTGTGTCGTGAACGTGATTATAGCAAATTTTTTCGTGTTTGTATACAAGGAGCAATCAATCTATGGCACTGATTTGTTTGGAAGGGGCCGGTAAGGACTACACCCAAACTGCCGATCAGCGGGTAGTACACGCTATCCGCTCGGTGGATCTCACCATTGAGCAGGGGGAGTTCGTTTTTATTACCGGCAGCAGCGGCGCGGGAAAGAGCACCCTGCTGCAGCTCATCGCCTACGAGACCCAGCCCTCTCAGGGAAAGGTCTGTTTGGATGGTGTCAATGTCAACCGCCTGTCCCAGCGCCAGCGCCAAAACCGACGCCTGCGTTTTGGTTATGTCCCCCAGTTCCCTTCCCTCATCCGGAAGCGGACCATTCAGGAAAACCTGTCCACTGTCGCTCTGTTGGGGCGGGACCGGATCCAGATGGCTCCCGATAAGCGGGTGCAGAAGGCACTGAACATGGTGGGCATGGGCAATGCCGCCGACCGCTATCCTGTGGAGCTGTCCATGGGAGAGTGCCGCCGGGTAGAGCTGGCTCGGGCCATCATCAACAATCCGGACATTTTAGTGCTGGATGAGCTCACGGCCAATCTGGATGAGGACACTGCCTGGGATATGTTCTTGTTCTTATCAGAACTCAATCACCATGGTGTCACTGTCATCATGGCGTCCCATGCGAAAAAATTTGTGAACCTTATGCGCCGCCGTGTCATTACCCTGGTGGACGGAGCCATTCTGGGTGACGTACAAAAGGGCCGCTACGGCGACGTGGTCTAAGTCTTTGTTCCACAGCATCCCGTCTGAATCTTCAGTCAGGATTTTATTATAGCAACAAAAAATGATAGCAATCGGGAGGAACCACACAATGAGAAACAAACGAGTCGGAACCAAAATGTTGATTTCCGTGGGCATCACGCTGCTGCTGTCCCTGTTGTTGATCGTCCTTTCTATTCGGACGATCAGCAGCACCCGCAACAGCTACGATGATATCCTGGACAGTCAGGTGGATGTGACCAGCTCCGTGCAGGAGAGTGAAATCCTGGTCAACTCTATTGCCCGCCAGCTGCGTGACATGGCCCTGTTCGGTTACAGCGCTTCCACCATGGACCAGATCGAGTCTTCCGTCACAGCGCTGGATAACACCATGAAGGATATCCAGTCGCACGATCTGGGCACTGACCTCAACAGCCTGTCCAACCAGTATATCCAGGAGATCCAGGATTGGGAGTCTGTTTTTGCAGACATCTCCCAGGCCCTTCAGACCGGCGACTCCGCCCAGGCCAATCAGCTGATCCAGAACCAGTGCTCTCCCAAGCTCAATCAGGCGGTTTCCACCGGTGAGACCCTGATCGCCCAGCTGGACGATTTGAGCCTCCAGCAGATTGGTGCGCTGCAAAGCCGTACCACCCGTGACATCGTGATTCTGATCGTCATCGTGGTAATCAGCTTTGTTGTGGGCCTGTCCCTGAACATGTATGTGGTACGTTCCATCGTGGTTCCTCTGCGCAAGACCGAGGAAGCTGTGGTGGCCTTCAGCCAGGGCAACCTGTCCTATGCTCTGGACTATGAAGCCAAGGATGAGATCGGCGGCATCTGCAACGCCGTGCGTACCTCCCAGCAGGTGCTGCACAATGCCATCGAGGACATTGTTTCTGTGACCAAGCATCTGGCCGACGGCGATCTGTCCTGCTCTGTCAGCCAGGACTACCCCGGTGAGCTCTCCCCCATCAAGGAGAACATTGAGTATCTGCTGGAGCAGCTGAATGACACCATGGGCAGCATCCTGCAGGCCGCCGATCAGGTGGCTGCCGGCGCCGACCAGGTGTCTACCGGCTCCCAGGCCCTGGCCCAGGGCTCTACCGAGCAGGCCAGCGCCGTGGAGGAGCTGTCCGCCACCATTAACGACCTGGACAACTCTGCCCAGGAAAACCGCAAGACTGCCCAGACCGCTAAGGAGCGGGCCGACCAGGCCGCGGAGCAGGTGCGCATCAGCAACGACCGCATGCAGGAGATGCGCAAGGCCATGGGCGAGATCCTGTCCGGGCAGAAGGACATCGGCAAGATCATCGAGACCATCGAGAATATCGCCTTCCAGACCAACATCCTGGCCCTCAACGCCGCCGTAGAGGCCGCCCGTGCGGGCAGCGCCGGCAAGGGCTTTGCTGTTGTGGCCGACGAAGTGCGCAACCTGGCCTCCAAGTCTGACCACGCGGCCAAGCAGACCAAAAAGCTCATCGAGTCCTCCCTGGCCGCGGTGGAGCACGGCGGCGAGCTGGCCGAAGATGTGGATGCCAACATGAAGAAGACGGTGGAGTATGCCGGCGTGGCCATCGAGTACATGGATAAGCTGGCCGAGAACACCATCTCCGAGGCCGAAGCCATTGAGCAGCTGACGGTTGGCGTGGACCAGATCTCCAGCGTGGTGCAGACCAACTCCGCCACCAGCGAGGAGTCCGCTGCCGCCAGTGAGGAGCTGTCCTCTCAGGCTGTCATGATGAAGCAGATGGTCCAGCGGTTCCGTCTGAAGGGAGCCTCTAACTTCTCCTACGAGCCCGACCATACCGACTCTGCCGCTTCTATCCCCGCAATGAGCACCTCGGCGGATGAAAATCGTTTCAGCAAGTATTAAGTTCGGGCAGAGCGCCCGTCGTTCAGGAAAGGAGTTGGCGATCTGATGTCAGATACCACACGGCCCCCAACCGTACAAAGCCAGGACCTGATCTACGCACTGGACATTGGAACCCGGAGCGTTATCGGGCTGCTGGCCAAAACAGTGGAGGACAAGGTTCAGGTTCTGGCGATGGAAAAGCTTCTCCATACCCACCGTGCCATGATGGACGGTCAGATTGAAGACATCGCCCAGGTGGCCGCCGCAGTACACACGGTTACCGCCCGTCTGGAACAGCAGGCCGGCTGTAAACTGGAACGGGCCTATGTTGCCGCCGCCGGGCGGGCTCTGCGCACGGAGCAGGGTCACGCCCTGCGGGAGCTGTCTGCCCCCGAGCCCATTACCGAGGCCCTGATTGCCCAGCTGGAGGCTGCCGCAGTGGCTGAGGCTGAGCAGGCCATCCGGGAGGAGGGCGACTCCGGCCAGCAGCTTCTGCTGGTGGGCTACACTGCCACCCAGTACACGCTGGACGGCTACCCCCTGGCCACCCTTCTGGGCCACACCGGCCGCCGGCTGGAGGCCCAGTTGGTGGCTACCTTCCTGCCCAGCGGCGTGGTAGACAGCCTGTACGCCGTGATGCGTCAGGCAGGGCTGGAGGTAGCCAGTCTCACTTTGGAGCCCATTGCCGCTCTGAACGCCGCCATTCCCGCCGATCTGCGCCTTTTAAACCTGTGTCTGGTGGACATTGGGGCTGGCACTTCGGATATTGCCGTGTGCCGGGAAGGCAGCGTGGTGGGTTACACCATGGCCACGGTGGCCGGAGACGAGATCACTGAGGCCCTTATGAAGGAATACCTGGTGGACTACGCCACCGCGGAGCGGATGAAATCCCAGCTGGGCGAAACGGATACCCTGGCCTTTACCGACATTTTAGGACAGGAGCAGACCTGTACCTGTCAGCAAGCCCAGTCTGCTCTGGAACCTGCCGCCCAGCTGCTGGCCAAGGAGATCGCCCATCAGGTGGTCAACCTGAACGGTGCCGCCCCCTCTGCCCTGTTTCTGGCTGGCGGCGGCAGCAAGCTGGCCGGCCTGCGGGAAAAGGTAGCCGACGCCCTGGGTATGGACCCCAGACGGGTGTCGGTAGCAGGCGGCCACTTTAAGACTTCCGCTTTCTCTGATGTCCTCTCCCTGGAGGACCCGGAGCTCACCACCCCCCTGGGCATTGCCGTGTCGTCTGGCCTGGGGCTCATCAACGACAGCTGCCAGGTCACTCTTAACGGCACTCGGGCCAAGCTCTTCCGCAGCGGCGATTTGTCCGCCATGGATCTGCTGATGATGAACGGGTATTCCTACTTTGACCTGCTGGGCAAAACGGGAAAGCCCCTGGTTCTTCAGGTGGACGGCCGCCGGACCATTTACCACGGTCAGCCTGCCAAACCAGCCCAGCTGCATATCAACGGCCAGGAGGCCCAGCCCTCTGCTCTGGTCCATGCCGGCGACGTGGTAGATTTTGTCCCCGCTCAGGCTGGGGCGGACTGCCGTCTCACCGCCGCCCAGTTGGCCAAGCGCCTGGACGCTGCAGCTATTTTAGTCAACGGCGTTCGTCCCGACCCAGACCAGGAGGTGCCCTCCGGGGCCTTTGTGGTGGTGGTCCAGGGCGACGAGCCCCCTGCTCCCCCGGTCCCGGCCCCAGCTGCTCCGGCGGTGCCAGCCCCTCCGCCCCAGCGGGCAGCCGCCATGCCGGTCTTTCTCAACGGAAAGCCCATCATCCTGCCCGCCAAGCCGGACGGCGCTCCCTATTATGTGATGGATCTTCTGGAACGCACCGATATTGATTTTCAGCATCTCCAACGGCCGGTGACCCTGCGGCTCAACGGTGGGGAATGCCTGTTCCAGCAGGTGCTTCAGGCCGGGGATCAGGTCAGCATTGGCTATGAGGACGAGGTGAACAATCCGTGAAGCAACTGATCAAGGCGGCAGCACCCCTTCTGGCTGTGCTGCTGCTCTCCTCTTGCGGCGGCTCCAAAGAACCGCCGCAGGAGTATACTTTAGAGGAGGAGACCATTCCCTCCCTTACCGCGCTGGTTTCCCTGGAAAATGTGCAGTTTGAGGAGAAGACTGGTGAAGGCGACACGCTCACCTACGTTTATTCCGGCCTTTCGAACGGCGGTGAGATCGCCAAAGAGTACACCCAGGCCCTGAAATCGGATCAGAAGTGCACCATTGCTTCCGACTCAGAAACCAGCGCCGCCCCAGACTTTACCGCCTCCTCCGGCCAGGCTTTGGCCGCCAGGGAACTTGAGGACAGCGAACAGTTGTTTTTGCTGACCATCCAGTGGGAGGAGACCTCCTGTTCCGTCACCCCCTCCCTGGCCGACGCGGACGCTATGCCCCCGTCCATGGAAGATCAATCCATCACACTGGATGATGCCGCAGCCCTCCTGGAGGCCATGTCCCCCTCCCAGCTGGGATTGGCCGGCAGTTCTATGTCCGAGTACTTGGTCTACCCTCAGGAAGGTACCGTCTTTTTGGATGACCAGCCCTGCCTGCTGCTGAACGTCTATGCAGCCGCCGACCACCAGTACCAGGGCAGCTATCTGCTTACAGTCCCTGCTCTGCAGGTGTACACGCTGGACCGGGCCACCGGAGAAGCCTCCCCTATATCATAAAATGAAACGGCCGGTCTTCCGGCCGTTTCCCACCTTTTTCCATTCTGTACGCTCTCCGGAGCAAGCGGGAGGGGCCAGCCCCTTCCGCTTTTTTTATACATTTTGCATTTTTCCCTTTAACTTTTTGTCTGATCTTGTCGATATCCATTATGGATATTACTATACTCGCCGTAAGCAATGGGGAGCAATAGGGGAGGAGAAGTATCATTATGAAAAGCATTCGTCAAAAACTCCTGATCTGCTTTTTGGCTCTATCTGGCATTGCCGCACTGGTCTGCGGCGGCGTGGGAATCTTCGCCAGTTATTCCAGCAGCCAAAGCATTTTGGAGCAAACTATGGCCGCCACCGCCTCTGAGACGGCCCAGCGTGTCACCTACCAGCTGCGTTCTTACGAAAACGCGGTGGAGGCTCTCGGCATGGTTCCTAAGCTCAGCGATGCCACGGTCTCTGTGGAAGAGAAGCAGGCTTTGCTGGATTCCTGGGTATCTTTCTATGGCATGGTACGGGGCAATGTACTGTCCACTAATGGTGTAAGCCTGTTTGACGGTAACAACTACTCGGACCGGGAGTACTTTCAGCATGCTATCCAGGGCGAAACCTGGATCTCGACGCCTACTATCAACAAGATCACCGGAGAACTGTCTATCATGGTAGCCGCTCCGCTGTGGCAAAACGGAATTCAGGGTGGTCAGATCGCAGGCGTGGTCTACTTTGTCCCGGACGAGGAATTCCTGAATGACATTATGTCCGCCATCAAGATCAGCGACAATGGCGGTGCCTACATGCTGGATAAGGATGGAAACACCATCGCCGACACCACTATGGAAACCATCTGCAACCAGAATATTGAGCAGGAGGCCCAAAGCGATTCCAGCCTGAAGGACCTGGCCGCCATGCACACTAAGATGCGTGCGGGCGAGAGCGGCTTTGGCTCCTACCAAATCGATGGTACGTCCAAGTACCTGGCCTTCGCCCCTGTCTCCGGCACCGACGGCTGGAGCCTGGGCGTCACAGCTCCTGTCTCTGACTTTATGGGCAGCACCTACCGCAACATCGTGATCATCGCGGTGCTGGTGGCTGCAGTGGTGATTCTGGCTGTATTGATCTCCATTCGGATCGCCAACGGCTTGGGCAAGCCCATCCGGGAGTGCGCCCACCGCCTGCAGCTGCTGCAGGAGGGCGACCTCACCTCTCCTGTGCCGGAGTTCAACCGCAAGGATGAGATTGGCCTGCTCACGGATGCCACCAGCCAAATCGTCCAAGTCCTTCAGGGTATCATTGAAGACATGGGCTACCAGCTGGGGGAGATCTCCCAGGGCAATCTGAACGTCCGCTCCAAAAATCAAGCGCTCTATGTGGGTGACATGAGTGCAGTATTGTCTACCCTTCAGGATCTGGAGCGCGGTCTGAGCGATACCATGTCTCAGATCAACACCGCCGCCGAGCAGGTCTCCTCCGGCGCTGAACAGGTCTCCTCCGGCGCCCAGGCACTGGCACAGGGCGCCACTGAGCAGGCCAGTTCTGTCCAGGAGCTGGCGGCCACCATTAACGAGATCAACACAATGGCCGCCGAAAACACAAAGGCAGCCCAGCAGTCCCAGGATAAGGCCAATCAGGCGGGAGCCCAAGTGGCAGCCTGCAACGACAAGATGGGCGAGCTGAAGCAGGCCATGTCCGACATCTTCCAAGGCCATCAGGAGATCAGCCAGATCATCGCGGCCATTGAAAACATTGCCTTCCAGACCAATATCCTGGCTCTGAACGCCGCCGTGGAGGCGGCCCGTGCCGGCAGCGCCGGCAAGGGCTTTGCCGTGGTGGCTGATGAGGTACGCAGCCTGGCCTCCAAGTCCGACCAGGCGGCCAAGCAGACCAAGGAAATGATTGAACACTCCATGAACAATGTGGAGCGGGGCAATGTCCTTACCGACGAGGTGAGCCAGGCTCTGGACGAGACCGTCCTCTTTGTCAAGGAGGCCGTCGGCCTTATGAACCAGGTGGCCGAAAATATCGTCTCCGAGACCGACTCTATCCGTCAGGTCTCCGAGGGTACCGACCAGATTTCCAGCGTGGTGCAGACCAACTCTGCCACCGCGGAGGAGTCCGCAGCCGCCAGCGAAGAGCTGTCCGGCCAGTCCCAGCTTTTGAAAGAGCTGGTGGCCCGCTTCACACTGCGCGACGACTTCACTTCCTTCCGGGATTAAACAAAACAGCGGCAGAAACCACTATCCCGTGGCTTCTGCCGCTGTTTTTATCGTTCTTATGTTCCGCTCTGCTCTTTGATGTAGCGGGCCAGACGCTTATCCTCGGTGCGGATGTGGGAGACCAGCACCCCGATCACCTGATTGAGATCCCCCAGAGCCTTGATGCTGGGGCCATCGACCAGCAGCTGCTGGGACTTGTCTGCCAGCTGGCGGCGGTAGCCGTCATGGAATGTCTTGTGGGCCTGATAGCCGGGGTACTTGTTCTTCACCTGCAGATTCTCTTCATCGCCAAAGTGCTTGACCACATAGTCACTTAAAAACTTCACAGTCTTCTGAATCTGATCCCGCCCCTTGCCCTGAGAGCAGGCATCCATCAGATCGTTGACCGCGGCAAACAGCTGGCGGTGTTCCGAGTCGATCAAGGCATTTCCAGTGACCAGATCCTGTGTTACTTCATAGCGCATAGGGATAACGCTCCTTTCTTTGCTGCGAGGGACTGATGCTCTCCGTTTTGTGTTTGATCTTGGAGGATATTTTTCTCCCTTCTTTATATCGTCCAAACCTGAGGAAAAATAAGAGAGAATAAAATTTCTTTGGGGAATTTCCCCGCATTTTTTCATCTGGCCCTTATTTTTCAGCCATATGAGCCGATATATAAAGTAAAAGACGTTTTCGCGCTGGGCCCTCGCGGCTGAACTTTGCAACGGAACGCGAGAAGGAGGAATTGATATGTTACGGATCTATCCCGGCGGGAGCAGCCCCATCAGCAGTGCCTCCCTTTACAACCGAAAATCCGACCTCTCCACCCCTGTCTCCGTGGAGCAGCGGTACGATCAGATCCAGTTTTCTTCCCACCTGGACGAGACCGTCCGCCGTGTGAAGGAAACGGTGGGACGGCTGTCCCAGGAGATTCGCGCCCAGGTGACCACCCAGGATGTGGAGCGGCTGCGCCAGCAAGTGGCTAGCGGAGCGTACCAGCCCTCCTCTCGGGAGATCGCCGCCCGGATGCTGCTGCTGAGGGAGGAAACTTGATTTATGGATATGCAAGCGTATTTTTCCTTTTTGTCGCAGCTGCGTCAGGCTTTGGACTCCCTGACCGCTCTGGAACAGGAGAAGATCCAGGCCGTCCAGGCAGGCGATTTAGAGACGCTGGATGCGTGCATGAAACGGGAGCAGGTGGCTACCCTGGACTTGCGGGGCCGGGAGCGTAAGCGCACGGAGCTTCTGCGTCAGCTGGGTCTGGAGCAGGTTTCCCTGCGGGAGCTGCCCGCCCACTGTTCCCCCCAGGACCGGGGACAGGCGGCTGAGCTAAGTGAGCAGGTGCTGCGCAGCTACCAGGTGCTTTCCAGCGCTCAGCAGGCGGCCCGCACCCTGATGGAGTCCAATCTGCGCCACATCCAGCAGGAGCTGGACCGGCGGCAGCAGACCCCGGAGGCCCCCGCCTCCCAGAAATCGCAGACCGACTTCCGAGTTTGAGAGGAGCACAGCAATGGGTACTTTTGGTTCGTTCACTACCGTCCGTCTGGGCATCTATTCCGCCCAAAAGGGCTTGGATGTGACTGGCAATAACATTACAAATATCAACACCGAGGGCTACACCCGCCAGAGACTCAATCAGGTCAGCCTGATCCCCTCGTCGGTGGACCGCTATTCCTCCACCTACAACACACGCATAGGCCAGGGCTCTGTGGTGGCTGGCATTACCCAGCTCCGGGACCCTGGGCTGGACATCTCCTATCGGAAGGCCTCCTCCGACTTAGGCTCCGCCAACTCTAAACTGAAGGGTCTCAATTCTCTGGCCGACATTTTGGACGAAGTGGGCAAAGGCGACCTGGAGCAGGATGACGGTGTGATCCTCAGCCAGCTCAATGACATCCGTGACCTCATCAGCCAGGCCATTGCCAGCGGCGGTTCCAGCACTTATAATGATCTGATCCGCTCCTCCGCCCAGCCACTGGCCACCCTGTTCAATTCCTATGCCGACAAGCTTACGAAACTGCAGGGCACTTATGAGAAGAAGCTGAACCAGCAAGTGGATGAGATCAACGACAAGCTTACTCAGATTCGGGACTTGAACCTGTCCATCCGGGATGCCGATCTGCGGGGCGACCCGGCTCTGGAGCTGCGGGACCAGCGCAATCTGCTTCTGGATGAGCTCAGCCAATATATGGACATTGACGTGACATACTCCATGGAGAACGTAGGCGCCAATACCCAGGTAGAAAAGCTCACCATTACTCTGGCCAGCGGTATCGGGCACAAAGACCACGTTCTGGTGGATGGGCTGTACGCTACCACAGTCAGCGCCGGAGATGCAGCCAATGGATATCAAATTTCTATTTCCGACCTGGTGGATGACAAAGGCAACGAAGATCCCAATATTCCGAACAATGGAATGGGGCTAGCGGAAGGCGACCTGTATGGCTCCCTCCAGTCCATCCGGGACATTCTCACCGGTGAGGGGCAATATGCCTCCCAGGCTGACATTGATAAGAATAAGGACGCCGCCACCATCCGGGGCATTCCCTACTATCAAAAGGCGTTGGACTCCCTGGCCTATGAGTTTGCCACGGCGATGAACACGCTCAACAACGTCCTTGATGCGGACGGAAATCTGGTTAAGGGCGCCGGCAATCTGTTCAGCACAGGCAGCAACACGGATGATGCTGCCGGCATTACTGCAAGCAATATTTCCGTGTCTTATTCCTGGGCCAACCAAAAAGTCTCCATTCAAACCTCCGCTGACCCCAATGCCCCCAGCGGCGATACCTCCCGCTTGTCGGAGTTTCTTGCCCTGTTTGACAAGAAAATTGATTTTGAACCCAGCCATGTGCAGGGTGATGCGGAGGGAGACGCCTTCAACGGCACCTTTGAAGAGATGCTGCTGAAGATCCAGTCCACCTTGGGCGAAGATCAGATGAGTACTGACGCGATCCTCAATAACTATGCTGTAACCATAGGCGACCTGTATGTGGATCGGGAGGGCGTCACCGGTGTGGACCTGAACGATGAGGCCGCCAACCTGATGACCTACCAAAAGGCCTACGCCGCCGCCTGCCGGCTGATGACCACGCTGGAGGAGGCACTGGACTCTCTGATCAACTCCATGATGTAACTTGCGCTTTGAATTTCGAGGTGAATAAACTATGTTGCGCGTAACCACCAATTCCACCCTGTATACTTATCAGAAGAATCTTCTGAAATCGTCCAACCAGCTCTATCAGGCCATGAACGCCATGACCACTGGCCGGAAATTTGATAGCTACTCCGCCGATCCCGCCGCTGCTACCCGTGCTTTTCAGATCCACAGCTCCCTCAATGCCACCAATACGCAGGCGGCAAACAATAAGACGGTGTACAACAAATTTTCCACCGCCTGGGATATGGCCGATGATATGATCAACGAGCTGACCTCGGATCTGGCCAAGACCCCTCTGCTGGAGGGCTTGAATCAGCCTAACTGGAGCACTTTGAATACCCAGGGCGATGTGATCCTATCCGGTGCCGAGGCCATGGTGCAGAACCTGAACGCCAAGTATGACGGCAACTATATCTTCAACGGCGCCGACACCAAGAATCCGCCCTTTGCCATTGAGACCGTGGGGGATAAGCACTACCTCACCTACCGCAATGTGCGGGTGGATGACGATCCAAACTCCGATTATTACACCAAAGAGATCTATCATGATGCCAACGGCAACACGATCAAGAATGCCGATGGAAGCGACATGACCAACGGCCAGGCTCTGGCCCTGTTCTCCAGCGGTTCCGAGCACCAGTATGTGGACATTGGTATCGGCTTTGAGGTGAAAGACGGCAACGTGATTAGCTCCACCGCCTTTGATGCCGCCATCTCCGGTCTTGAGTTCATTGGCGGCGCCGGATTGGATGAGAACGGCGACCCTAAGAACATCATCTCCATCATGCTCCGTGCCGCTGAGGTCTTTAAAGGCTACGACCAGGAGGGCTCTGGGAATGGCTCTTGGGGCAGCGCCGGCGACTTGGAGGATGCCAAGCGCTTGGTGGATAAGTTCACTACTGCCCAGGATGCGCTGAGCAATCAGCACGTCCAGCTGGAAACCGATGCTAAGTATTTGCAGACGAACCAGTCCCAGCTGGAGAGCACCTTCTATTCCCTGAACACCGAACTGAACAGCATCGAGAAAATTGATCAGGTGGAAGCTATTCTCAACTTAGTTTCCATGCAGACCAGCTATAACGCCGCCATTCAGGTAGGGGCCAACATCGTGCCCCAGTCTTTGATGGACTACCTGAAGTGAGCGTTTCCATATTAAAATCCGCGTCCGCGCGAGAAAGGAGTATTCAGCGTCATGTATCCTCTTATTGAAATCAAAACCGTCCCCATTGAGATCCAGATGAAGGTGACCCGAGCCCACTTGGAGTATGCCAGAGGTACCGCCCAGGTTGAGATCTCACGGGACAAGGGCGGCCTGAATATCCGCAGCCAACCCATCAAGGTCAATCTGGATACCTTTGAAGCCCGCAACTCTGTGATTCCCACCACTGCCACGGCCATTCGCCAGCAGGCTCAATACGGAATCGAGGGGGCCTATCAGGCCACTGGTGTACTGGCTCGGGAAGGCCGTATGATGATGGAAGCCAAGATCAATCAGGATGTCATCCCCCAGCTTGCCAAGCAGCAAAACCTGGGCAATCCTGCCAACCTGAACATTGATTTTCTCCCCTCCACCGGCCCCGATATCAGCTGGGACGGGGGCGAGTTGAGCATCCAGTATCAGATGGATAAGCTCAACTTCGACTGGCGTATGGAGCAAATGAACTTCACCTTTGTCCCCGGCGACATTGAGTTTACCATGACCCAGCGCCCTGATGTCATCATTAAATATGTAGGCGGGCCCCTGTACGTGCCCCTTTCTTCCGATCCGAACTATGAGCCGGTAGATGTTGAAGCCTAAGCCAGAGGAGGAACCGCTTTGCAGCTAGATACAAAATACTTTGGGCGTATTACCTACGATCCCCAGGACGTGTTGGAATTCCCCAATGGTCTGTTTGGCTTCGAGGGGGAGAAACGCTTCCTGCTGCTCCCCTTTTCCGGCAGCCATGGAAACATGCTTTGTTTGCAGAGCGTGGCCTCCCCCTCCCCCGCATTTATTTTGATGAACCCCTTTTCTCTAAAGCCGGACTATGCCCCGGAACTTTCCCCAGAGGAACTTAAGCTCATGGGGGTATCTTCCAGCTGTGAGCTGTGCTACTATGTGATGTGCGTGGCACGGGAGCCCGTGGGAGAGAGCACGGTCAACCTGCGCTGTCCGGTAGTCGTTAACCCCGACCTGCACCGGGCCTGTCAAGTGATTCTGGATACCCAGGATTACCACATGCGCCACCGCCTAGACGAGTTTTCCAACAGGGGGGTGGGCTAAGTGCTGGTTCTCAGCCGGAAAGAAGGGGAGTCCCTGATCATCGGGGATCACATCAGCATCACCATTCTCTCCATCGAAGCGGGCGGACAGGTGAACATCGGCATCTCTGCCCCAAAAGAGGTCCTGGTACTGCGCAGCGAACTGCAGAAGGCTGTCACAGCCAATCAGGACGCCGCCGACACCGCCCCCGCCCTTTTGGTCGCTGAGCTGGAATCTGCACTTTCTGAGTGTACACCGGTTCAGCCCACACCTCCCCCCAAGTCCCAAACGCCGGAGCCCTAACCGGGCTGCGGCGCTGTCTTTTATTTCCGCTGACCTTCCGTCAGACAAAGGAGGACGCCCATGATCCGCGATACTTTACTGGTAATTGACGACTCCCCCCTGGACCTGGCCATTTTGCGGGAAATCTTCCGCTCCCTGTTTCAGGTGGAGTGCTTTGAGGAATCCCGCCCTGCCCTGGCCTATATCCACCGCAACCCGGAGCGCATCTGCGCCGTGCTGCTGGACCTGTGTCTGGGCAAGCGGGGAGCCGGCTTTTCTGTGCTCCAGCAGCTTCAAACTGCGGAGAATACTTGGGATGTTCCTGTCATTCTGATTACCTCCGATGCCCATGAAGAACAGGTTTTAAAGTCGGTGCGCACCGGGGCGACCGATTTTCTGGCCAAACCGGTGGACCCCGTCACCGTCCAGGAGCGTGTGTGCGCTGCGGTACAAGCCGCATGGCCCGCCGGCTCCACCATTCTGGACTGCCCCCTCAACCAGCCGGACGATACTCCCCAGGCTTCTCAGGATGACAACACCCTCCTGCTGGCCGACCACTGGGACCGCCTGCTGGAGCTCTTCATCCAGGCCCGTCCCCACTTCTCCCTGGCCAAGTACCACGCTCTGGGGCAAATCACTGCTGCTTTGGCCAATGGCTACCGCAAGAATCATCCCAATTGCTCTCTGACCCCGGAGGATGTACAGCTGATCGGCCGGGCTGCCGTCTACTGTGATGTGGGCTTGCTGGGCGTGCCGGACGCTGTTCTGGAGCAGGGGCCAGAACAGGGAGGCACGGGGCAGCAGCTATACCGGCGCCACATCGAACTGGGCCATGCCTTGTTTACTACCGGTCCCTCCAGCAGCCATCCCCTGTCCCGCTATGCCGCAGAGATCGCCTACTGGCACCACAAAAACTTTGACGGCACCGGCTACCCCACCGAGCAGGCTCCCAACCCGCTCCCGCTCAGCGCCCAGCTGACCCGAACCGCCATCCGCTGCATGGGCTATATGAACTACTTTTTGGGGTATCCCGACCGGATGGACCGGATGCTGCGGTCTTTGGCCTCTGACGTGGGCCGGTTTATCTCTTCGGACATGTACCAGGCCGCTCAGTCCGCCCGGGAGGAGCTGTCCAGTTGTCTCTCCTCTTCCTGGCTGGGGTGACGCTTTTTCCTCTGATGATAAGAAAAGCACCGCATTGGTTTGGGCCGCTCTGCCCAAACCAATGCGGTGCGTTTTTATGTTGTATCGTACGCCAAACCAGGCTACTTCTCCCTGACCGAACGAAGCCGAACGGCCTGAAGCGCAAAAATATCGCAGCACAGTTTGTCTTGTGCTTCTGTGGAGAGATGTTCGTATTTGCAGCCGTAGAAGTGGCGGTAAGGGCCGGTTTCCAGGGCCTGCTGCCGAACGACCACAAACTCCAGGTCATGGGCCGGCCCTCCCTCCCGCAGCTTCTGTCCACTCAGCCGCAGACAGTCGCCGATTTCATAGACTTCATTGCTCTGCAGTCCCACGCCCGTGACGCTGACATCTACAATCACGCCCGGTTTGTCCGCCTCCTCACCGTTGACTGCGGTGATCTCTACCTTTCTCATCACCGGCTGCCGAAAATACTCCCGTTCCTCGCTTTTTTCAATGACCAGCTTGGGTTTGAGAACAAAGTATCGGTTGATGACCTGATCCACTTCTCCCTCCACCAGAATAAAGTGGGGATCTTGGCTGCCCTGTCGGATACTCAGCTTGACCCAATCCATTGGCCGGACAAACTGCCGGGCGGCCTGGCTGTCTCCATCAACGCGAATGGTCTTATTTACCAGGTCGCAGTAGGCAACCTCCCCGAAAAACAAAAGCTGGTTGTCCTTGGATAGAATCATACAGCGGCTGCCTACACAGTTTTTGATCAGCTCGAGTTGCATGAACGTGTTGACCTCCCAATACACTGGCGGCCCCTGCCCCAACATTCCATTATGGCGGAGATTCGGAACTGTCAGCAACATACATCTTGTTTTATATCATAGCATTTCCAGCCCCTAAAAGGCAAGAGGCAGGAAAACATTTCCCCCGTTTTTATCCTTTCAGAGACCGCACTTCTTTCGTGGCCCGATCATGTGAGGCAAAGGCGTTTGACATCCCTTTGGGAATATCAAACGCCTTTGTTTTTCATAGGTAGTCTCTCTTGCTTCCCTGCAGCGCGCAGCAAACCTTTGTCACCGGAGCGTTCCTCTCTGGACGTATTCCCTCAGTTCCTCCGCGCTTGGCATGGCTGGAATGGCCCCCTTTGAGGTCGTGGTCAATCCACCGGCCGCATTGGCAATACGGGCAGCCAGCTGCCACTGAGAAAGGGTCATCGCGCTCAGCGCTTCTCTGCCTCGGCCCTGGATCTGTGCCAGCAGTGCCCCCAGGAAAGCATCACCTGC
Source organism: Lawsonibacter sp. LCP25S3_E2 (assembly GCF_052117285.1). Lineage (NCBI taxonomy): Bacteria > Bacillati > Bacillota > Clostridia > Eubacteriales > Oscillospiraceae > Lawsonibacter > Lawsonibacter sp. LCP25S3_E2. The sequence continues at coordinate 49,809 of NZ_JBQKJL010000009.1, read as the reverse complement.
TCCCGTTGTATCCACTGCCCGGACATCAAATGCCGCCACACGGCCTGAACCGGCTGGAGTCTGGAAATATACACCCGCTTCCCCACGGGTCACAAATACGGCCGCAGGCCCCATGGCCAGCAATTGCGCAGCTCCCTGCTCCAGGTCTGTCTTTCCGGTAAGCAATACCATCTCTTCTTCACTGACCTTCAACAGATCCACCAGGGGCAGGGCGTCCAAAATCACCGTTTTGGCCGTCTCCTCCCGCTCCCATAAGAAAGGCCGATAATTGGGGTCATAACTGATCAAGGCGCCCGCTTTTCTGGCCTGCTGGGCTGCCCAGATGGTGGTACTGCGGCAGGGTTCCCCGGTGAGCGAGACGGAACCGAAATGGAACATTCGGCAGCAGGTTAACAGCGCCTCCGGCACTTCTTCCTGGCGCAGCATCAAATCTGCACCTGGATCTCTGTAAAAGGTAAAGGAGCGGTCCCCTTTTTCGTCCAGATGGACGAATGCCAGCGTTGTGGGAACATGAGCGTCCTTCTGCAGGCCAGAGCAATCGATGCCGGCCTGTTCCATACTACATTGTAAAAACAGTCCAAAGTCATCCTGTCCGACTTTTCCGATAAACGCGGTTCGTCCCCCTAATTTTGCATGCATCGCCAGCACATTGGCCGGCGCTCCCCCTGGATTCTGACTGAAAAGGGGCATCCCCAGCTCATTTCGACCGGAAGGAGTAAAGTCAATGAGACTCTCCCCCAGGGCTACTACATCATACATAGTTCCACCTCATGAAATCCGGCCCAGGCTGTCCTTCTGATTGGAACAAAACCTTGTCTTTCGCCTGGGGATCATTCTTCTTTTTCGTCTGTTACATCAATGAGCACTTTCATGGTGCTTTCCCGGTTGGCATCAATATACTCATAGGCTTTCAGATAATCACGGAAGGCAAAATGTTTGCTCATCAGCGGTTTGAGCTGAATTTTCCCTTCTTCCACCAAGCGGATGGCCGTCACATAGTCCTCATGCCGGTACATCATGGTGGTATCCAAATCCAGCTCATGGTCATTCAGCACCGCCAGGTCTACCGTAGCCATCCCTGCGTATACCGCCACCAGTACCAGCTTGCTGCCCTTTCGCGCATATTGGATGGCCTGCCCCATGGTAATGTCATTTCCGGCACAGTCGTAAATGACATCCGCCTTATCCGGGCCAAAGCACTCCACCATGGCCTCGCCAAAGTTGCGCTCCCGTGTATTGACGGTATAATCCACGCCGCAGCGCCGGGCCAACTCCAGACGCATATCGGAAATATCCGTAATCAGCACCTGACTGGCTCCCAGCGCTTTACAGCTTTGGGCCAGCAGAATTCCAATGGGACCACAGCCCAAAATTGCCACCTTTGCCCCTTCCAGCTCCGTAAACCGGCGGGCCGCATGCACGGTGACCGCCAGAGGTTCAATCATGGCCCCTTCGTCAAAGCTCATGGATTCGGGCAGAGGAGTTACCTTCTCGGCGTCCACTGCAAAGTATTCGCTGGCCGTTCCGGTGGTCTGAAATCCCATCACCTTTAGCTCTTCACACAGGTTATATTTCCCGTGTCTGCAGGGATAGCACTTGCCGCAAACCACCTGGGGTTCAATGGTCACCTTCTGCCCCACAGAAAAACCCGTCACTCCCTCACCCAGCTGGACAATACGGCCGGATACCTCATGGCCCTGGGTCACAGGATACTTTGTAAAGGGATGCTTGCCGTGGTACACATGGATGTCAGAGCCGCATACGCCAATGCGCATAATTTGTACCAGCACCTGACCAGGCTGAAGCTCCGGCTTTGGGATTTCACGAAATTCGATTACTCCAGGCGCTGTCATCACCTGCTGTAGCATAAATGACTCCCTCCTTATCGCTCGCAGTACCAACGCGGGCCGCCCGCACTGATCAAAATGATATTGCTGTTGGCCGTAAAATCTCCCGTCCGAATGGCAAATTTTACTTCCTTTGTCAGGTCATCCCGGAAATGGGCATGGCTTACTACCTCACATGGCAAGTCCTCGGCAAAGCACGCTTTAAATTCCTTTTCCCGGCTGGGGCTCACATCCAAGGTCGCCTGGCTGAGAATGATTCCTTCTACACTGAAATGCTCCAGGATCACCTTTAAAACGTCCACCGCAGTGGGAACATTTGGCGCTAAAGAGAGGTCGATCACCCGTGTGGTATTGGGAATGGCCAAACCCGCATCTGCAATCAGCAGCCGGTCGGTATGTCCCATTTTTGACAGCTCAGCGGCAAGCTCTCGATTTAAGATCCCAGTTTCCGTCATGCTGTGGCACCTCCTCAAGTCCGCTCGTAACAGCTCATCAGCAGGTCATACATCTCAGGGATGGTGGCAACTCTGGGGTTGTTGGCATAGTCGCCCAGCACCTGGCCGCAGTCGGCAATCTCCCGAATGTCTTCCTTGGTCACATTCAAGTCCTTCAGGCTGATCCACAGCCCGATCTTTTTCAGGAAATTGTCAATGGCTTCACAGCTCTTTTCTGCTGCCACAGCGTCGCTTTCCTGTTCCAGCGCCGGATCAAAAATACGTCCTACCGCGGCAAATTTCTGCTCAGCTGCGGCATAAGTGTACCGGGTAAAAGCGGGGTAGAACACCGCCAGCGCCTGCCCGTGGGTCACATGGGGACAGTGGCCGCCAATCTGCATGCCCAGGCCATGGGGAAGTGTCACACCGGCCGAAGCGTTGGTCAGGCCGCCCAGCGTGTCAGCCCAGGCCATTTTGCTGCGGGCCTCCAGATCCGAGCCGTCTTCCAAAACCTTGGGCAGGTACTCGGCCACGATCCGGATGGCATCCAGCGCCATACACTCCACCAAAGGATTGGTGTTGACCGAAAGGTATGCCTCAAAATTGTGGCAGAAGGCATCAAAACCCGTTTGCGCCGTGACGCTCTTGGGCAGAGACAGTGTGACCTCTGGGTCAACGATTGCCACCTTCGGGAAAATATTTTTATGCCAAATGGCGCTCTTGTCCTTGTCGCTGGTCTTGGTGATCACCGCGCAGGGCGTGGTCTGACTGCCGGTACCAGCGGTGGTGCTGATCGCAATGATGGGCAGCGTCTTTTCGGTGGGGCCGTCGGTGTGGCAATTATAGTCCCAGGCCGTACCGGGATGGGTGGCCTCCACGGCGATGGCCTTGGCCGTATCCATGGAAGAACCGCCGCCCAGGCCAATCATGACGTCCACATGCTCCGCCTTGGCAATGTCCGCGCCCTTTGTCACCAGATCTGTGGTGGGGTTGGGGATCACGCCGTCATAATGTACCCACGCAACGCCCGCATCCGTCAGGCTCTTCTTTACCGTGGCATAAAGCTCTGCTACCGCGGGAAATTCGGGAACGGTTACCAGCATCGCCTTTTTGCCGTAGCGTGCGGTGATTTCACCGACCTCTTTCACACGGCCGGCGCCAAATGCGATTTCAGTGGGGGCATAGTAAGAAAATGCTTTCATCGTCTTTCACTCCTCTAGTCGAATTATGGATCAGCACTTGCTTCACACAAATACGGCGCCCACGGGAAACAGGGGCTATGCCCTGCCCCGTGGGCGCCGGCGTTAAAATCCTACGGTTTCATCAATGGGAATTACGCGGCGGGATAATACTCGTCAACGTTCTCTTTGGTGACGATGGTAACACCGGTATCCACATAACCGGGCAGAGCCTTCTGAGACAGGCCGTTGGCCTCTACGTACATGAACATCATGCTCCAATAGCCCATGTTGTACATGCCCTGAGCGACGGTGGCGTCGATCTCACCGCTCTTGACCTTATCCAGGACGGTGGTATCCACGTCAAAGGCCAGCACGTGCAGATCCTTACCGGACTCAGCTACAGCGGTGGGGCCGGCGGTACCGGCGATGCCGTCCACGCAGAACAGGCCGACCAGATCGTCATTGGCCTGCAGAGCGGCGGCCATGTTATCGGTAGCAGCCGTGGTGTCACCTGCGTCGTTGACCTTTACCAGCTCAATACCAGGGGCGTTTTCCTTGCACCAGTTCTCAAACCCGATGACGCGGCTCTCACTGTTTTCTGCGCCAACGGTATAGAGCACTGCGATCTTGCCTTCGCTTCCGCACAGGGGGACCAGATACTCAGCAGCGATCCGGCCGGCCTCTTCGTTACCGGTGGACAGATAGGAAGCGCGGTTGGAGGTGGGAGAGTCAGAGTCGAAGGTCACCACAGAGATTCCCTGCTCTCGGGCAGCATTGATGGTGTCGGCCAGAGCGGTGGAGTTTACACAGGTGACGGTAATGCCCTTGGGGTTCTTTGCAATCACCTGCTCCAGAACGGCCACCTGGCCAGCCACATCGGCATCCGTCTGGCCGGTATACTTAGTGGTAACGCCCAGCGCCTTGCCGGCATCCTCCATGCCCTCAAAGCAGTGCTTCCAATAGTCAATGCCAGACAGGAAGCTTACCATATAATACTCGTCACTTTCATTTCCCACAAATGCAGCGCTATCCGTGGTGGGTGCTTGGCTGGTGCTGCTGCCGCCGCCGGAAGATTCGGTGCCGCTGCTGCAGCCAATCAGAGACAGGGTCATTGCCAATGCCAGAGCCAAAGAGATCGCCTTTTTCATTTTTGTTTCCTCCTTCTAATTTCATATATACTTGCGTTTTACCCTAAAACGCACAGGGTCCTGAACCAACCTTACGACCGAATGGGGCGTTTGATTCCCACCACACGATGTAAGAAGCTATTCCCGCTGTTTCTGTGGCTCATGTAGTCGATGGTAACCGCAATCACCAGGATCGCGCCCTGGACAAAGTCCTGCCAGTAAACGGAGATGTCCATCATAACCAGTGCGGAATCCACAATTTTCAGCAGGAAAATACCCAGGAAGGTGCCGATGATACCGCCCACGCCGCCAGTCATGGAGGTGCCGCCGATCACGGCCGCGGAAATTGCGGTGGTCTCAGCGCCGCGGGACAGTTCCGGTGTGGCCACGTTGAACCGGGCCAGCGACAAAATGCCCACCAGGCTGGACAGCAGCGCAATGACAACATAGACCCAGATCTTTACCTTATCCACATTGATGCCGGACAGCTTTGCAGCATTTTCGTTGCTTCCTACGTAATAAATATTGCGGCAGGCGTTGGATTTCTTCATCAGGATATAGAAGATCACCGTAACTACAAAGAAGATGAAAAACAGCATGGGGATCCCCAAAACGCTGCCGGTGGCCAGGAACCGGAAGGAATCGGGCAGCGTTCCGGAAACAGACAAGGGGGAGCCCGTGGTGATGATAAAGGCAACGCCCCGTGACAGGTTCATCATGGACAGGGTCACAATAAAGGGAGGCAGCCCCACTTTACTGACCATCACGCCGTTGAAGAGTCCACACAGGCCGCCTGCCACGATGGCAGCCAGACAAGCGAGCCAGATGTTCACGCCCTTTAACGCCAGATCGCCTGCAATCACGCAGGTCATAGCCGCCACGCCGCCTACGCTCAATTCGATCCCGCCTAAGATCAGTGCCAGCGTCAGACCGATGGAGAGCAGGCCATCCGCCGCCACACTGATGGCGATACTCTTGATGTTGGAGAGCTGCATAAACTTCGGATTCACCACAACGGCAATTGCCACAACCAAAAGGATGATAAGGAATACGCTCATTTCCCGCTGGGCAAACAACCTGCGCAGGATACCGGGATTTGCCCGACTCTTTTCCTGTTTCGTTTTCATTCCCGCAACTCCTTTACTCCAAGCTGCTCGCCAGAGGCAAGCTTCATGATGTTTTCCTCCGTGATGTCTTCCCCTTCCAACATCCCCGCCAGATCACCTTCGTGCATGACCGCAATGCGGTCAGACACGCCAATGACCTCCGGCAATTCGCTGGATACCACAATGACACCCATACCGCTTTCGGCCAGATTCCGCAGCAGATTGTGGATTTCCCGTTTCGCGCCTACATCAATGCCTCGGGTGGGCTCATCCATAATGATGACCTTTGGATGCAGGGACAGCCATTTCCCAACCAGACATTTCTGCTGATTGCCGCCTGACAAACTGCTGATGGGATATTCGATGCCGGGAAGCTTGATGGCCAGCTGTTCTACGTACTGATAGGCCAGGCTCTTTTCCATGCCGTCATCCAGCCAAATCCCGTGGGAGACTCCCTTTAGATTGGCACTTGACATATTGTTCTTGATGCTCATGCCCAGGAACAGTCCCTGGTTCTTCCGGTCCTCCGTGAGGTAACAAATGCCCGCATTTACGGCATCCCGGTAGTGGTGGAAGGAGCATGCGCTGCCTTCCAAAAACACCTGGCCGCCGCTGGTGGGATCAATGGCGCACAGTCCGCGCATCACTTCGCTTCGTCCCGCTCCAACCAGGCCGGCAAACCCCAGGATCTCGCCGCGCCGCAAGGTGAAGCTGACGTTTTTAAAGATTTCTCCGGTGAGGTGTTCCACCTTCAAAATGATATCGTCCTGGTCGATATGGCTGGATTTGGGCGGATACATGTTTCCCAGCTCGCGCCCCACCATGGACTTTATAATATCGTCCGCAGTACATTCCGAGGTCTCCATCGTGGTCACATAGGTCCCGTCTTTAAACACCGTCACCCGGTCACACACCTCAAAGATCTCAGCCATGCGGTGGGAGATGTAAAGAATACTGATGCCCTTTTCCTTTAATTCCCGGATCACCTGGAAAAGGCGCGTGGTCTCTTTTTCCGTTAGTGAAGATGTCGGCTCATCCAGAATGAGCAGCTTACAATTCAACGACACAGACTTGGCAATTTCAATGATCTGCCGCTCAGAAACCGTAAGGTCACTGACCACCGCGGTGCTTGCAAAGTTGGCGTTAAACTGTCCGAGCACCCGGTCCGCTTCCTCCCACAGCCGCTTAAAATCGATCATGCTCCCTTTCCGGGGCAGCCTGCCAATAAAAATGTTTTCCGCCGCCGTCAAGTGGGGGCAGAGGCTCAGCTCCTGATGGACAAAGCCAATTCCCAAATCCTGGGCCTCTTTTGGGTTTCGCGGAGCGATCTTTTTTCCGTCAAAAATAATTTCGCCTTCTGTGGGTGGAAATACGCCGCCGATGATGTTCATCAAGGTAGACTTGCCAGCGCCATTTTCGCCGCACAGGGCATGTACTTCCCCCGGCTTTACCTGCAGCTGCACCTGATCCAGCGCCCTGGTTCCAGGAAACAGCTTGGTAATGCCCCTGGCCTCAAGCAAATACTCGCTCATACAGCCTCCTCCTCACCGTTTGCATGCAGCCGCCCCCCATGTCTGAGCAGCCGCTTCAACTGGATTGCCGCAGCCCCAATTGCCGTGGCATATTCTCCCAATTCCGACACACGCACCTGAACCTTGCGCCCTGCAAAGCGCATTCTGCGCACCTTTACAACCTTTTCGATCTGCTCGATGAGCAGTTCTTCATTGGACATTCCGCCGCCCAGCACAATGATTTCAGGATCCAATAGGTTGATATAGCTGGCAATCCCGATCCCGATATACTCTCCGGCTTTTCTGACCAGGTCAACGGCAGCCATATCCTGTTTCTCCGCTGCCTCAAACACGGTTTTTGCCTCTATTTTTGCCGAATCTCCTCCTGTGAGCTCCAAAATGCTGGTTTTGACTCCACTGGAGATTAAATTTCTTGCCTGCTGTGCAATGGCCCTTCCGGATGCCAGGGCCTCCAGACAGCCGTTATTCCCACAGGTACAAAGAGGGCCATCTTTTTCCACGGTAATGTGTCCAAGCTCTCCCGCCGTTCCGGAAATTCCCTTGTACAGTTCCCCGTGCTCCATGGCAGCGGCCCCAATTCCATAGCCTAAGTTGATGCAAATAAAATAATCCGAGCCTACGCCCGAACCGTAGTACTGCTCCCCCAGGGCCATGGTTCGATTGGAGTTTTCCATTTGCAGCTCCCATCGGATTCCGGTGGCTGCAAATAGCCGCTCTCTCAGCGGCGTGAGCAAATCCACATTCTCCCAGCGCAAATTGGGAGAAAACAATACCATGCCCTTTTCGGTATCCAGAATCCCCGGCACCGCAACCCCCACGTCCAGGATGGCTTCTTTGGCCACTGCGCTGTCCGCCAACGCGCTTAGCACCAGCGCCTGTGTATCGTTCAAGACGCTGTCCACATCGGGAATCTGGTCAAAGGTTTTTTTCCCACAGCCCAAAACCCGGCCATTCAGGTCTATGACCACTACTTTTAAGTTGGTGGGCGTCATATCGATCCCAATGCTATAAAATGCGTCTCCCGCAAAGACATATTGCTCCGCCCGTTTCCCCGCGCTCCCCTCTGTCTTTCCACAGGAAGCAATTACACCGCGTCTGACCAGCTCCTCCATGATCTTAATGACCGTGGGCAGGCTCAGTGCAGTGAGACGGGTAATCTCCGCTTTACTGATGGGGCCTTTTTCCCAAATCGTCTCTAACACAAGCTGACGGTTCATCGAGGCCACTATATGCTTATCAACCCTCACATAACCTCTCCTTTTCCGCCACGCGACCGTTTTAGAGCATACACATTTGCTTATTAAGCTCAGTTTTCCGTTCGGTGATGGCATCGTTTGCCGTAACTTACTAAGTTAACTTAACTTACTTTATGGTTTCATTGTATCGATTGGTCGAAGTATTGTCAATAGTATTCTTGATTTTTGGTTATTATGACATTTACACTCTCTATTTCTTGTGCTCATTCACAAAAGAAGGAAAAGAGAGTTAAAAAAGCGAAGCGGAGCAGAAGAATCTGCTCCGCTTCGCTTTTCCGTTAAATGAGTTTAGTTTCTATTTCGCTCAGTAGTAATGCTCCAATTTCGGTATGCGCCATCCATTATAGGAAATCACATGGGCCGCTCCAACGGCGGTTCCGTAGTCCCCCAATTTTCCAAGACAAATATCCACATGGCGCCCCGCCTGCCTCATTCTGCGCTTTTTTGTGCTCTCACAAACCTTGTCGAAAAAGATGGGGCCGTTTTTTGTCAAGCCGCCGCACAGGACGATGGAATCCGGGTCCAATATATTGATCGCCATGGCAAGTGCAATTCCAATATAATCGGTCGCCCGATCTACAATAGAAAGTGCCGCCAAATCCCCCTGCTTCGCCGCATCAAACACCAGCTTTGCATCGATCTTTTCTCTGGCCCCGCCGCAAAGCTCGCTCATCAAAGTCGGAAGACCGCTGGCTACCGCATCCCGCCCCTGCAGCGCAATAGCCTCGCCCGATGCCACGGCCTCCAGGCAGCCGGAATTTCCACAGGCACACAGCGGCCCGTCTTTACAAACGGTAATGTGGCCAATCTCGCCGCTTGTGCCGCTGCTGCCCAAGTACAACAGGTCGTCTTGCAAAAGCGCCGCGCCAATTCCGTGGCCCATATTCACACACAGCACGGTACGGCTGCCGCTCCCTGTTCCATCGCCCAAACAGGCGCCTGCGCCCTTCCATTTTCCCTCCGCAAGGGCCAGCGCCCGGTTTGCGTTTTCCACAACGACCGGATAAGGAAGTTTCCGCTGCAGCCAGTTTTGAAGTGGGATATCACTCCAGCCGAAGTCAGGGGAAAACAGTACATGTCCCGTCTCTCCCTCGATCAGGCCAGGCATTGCCACGCCTACCCCCGCTAAGCGGTTGACATCCAGCTCCGCCTCTGCCAAGCTGCTTTGGATCAAGGTGCACAGTCGGTTTACGAATGCCTCTTCCGGCTGTACCGCACCCGTTTCAATTCTTGTCCCAAAAATTACCTTCTGTGCTAAGTTTAAAATCACCAGTCGAATGGCACTTCGTCCGATGTCCACACCCATGTAATATTCGCTGTCCGGGACAACACTCAGCAGTTCCGGCGGTTTTCCCCCGCTGCTCTTCCCTTTTCCCACCGTCTGGACCAATCCACGGCCGATCAAGTTCTCTGTGATCGTCATAACAGAGGGAATGCTCAACCCAATTCGCTTCGCAATGGCAGCCCGGCTGATGGGCCCTTCCAATATAATGAGTCGCATAACATTGCTCTTATTGGTAGACGGTCTCCTGCACCACTCCGATTTCAATTTTTTGGTCACATTTATCCCCCCATACAACCGACCTGCTTTCTTGAGATCCGCCATCTCTCCTGTCCCAGCCTCCTGCACGCATCTTCTAAACCCGCTTCCTGATGCGTCTTCTCTGGTCTCACCCAGAAGGTTTCCAGGACCCTTAGGAACTCCTTCGCCGGTCAAAATGCTTCTGTGGGGTTTATTATATCACAAAACCCGCAAATATTCAGCATAATCTCATTGGTTTATTGACGGGGAACAAGGGCAGAAGCAAGGAATCAAACCGCTGCATCGGCAGCAAACAAAACAGTACTCCGCACCCGTTGCCGCAGTGCAGAGTACTGTTTGAATTTTATTGCGCTCCTTGCGGATGGCTTCCAATGAAAGCCATGTTTTGCAGAAAAGAAGGATTTACATTGGGCCAAAAATATTCATCAGCATAGTCAGAATCAGCGCATTCACCACATCGATGATGACAGATCCGACCCCCGGAACTACAAAGAAGGCTGTGGGAGAGGGGCCCCATTTCTTGGTAAATGCCTGCATATTTGAAACGCCGTTTGGCATAGCACCCAGCCCAAAACCGCAGAAGCCAGTGACCATAACCGCCGCATCATAATCTTTGCCCAAAATATAATAGCCGACAAAGATCATAAAGAATACAATAAATATGACTTGCGCGGTCAGCGTTACCACCATGGGCAGAGCAAGGGATTTCAGCTCCCACAGTTTTAGTGACATGAGGGCCATGGAAACAAACATGGAGAGGCTGATATTACCAATGCAGTCTATTTCAGGAAGAGGAGTTTCAAATTTCTTAGTATATACACTGATATTACGCAGGACAACGCCCATCACCATACCGCCCACATAGGAAGGGAAGGTAATCCCCACCAGCTTCAGCGCCAAATAGATCAGGGTGCCGATGCCCATGCAGATGATGATCTGCTTTGCACCCAGCATCATGTTTCTTGCATTCAGCGGCAGGTCCTGCTCATGCGCAGCAGCCTGGGTAGGATCTTCCCGGCGCTTGGCGGCACCCTCCGCCAGGCCATGTCTGCGCACCAGGAAGTTGCCCACGGGGCCGCCGACCAGGCCGCCGGAAACAAGGCCAAATGTGGCAGCTGCCATGCCTACCAGCAGCGCTCCGTTACATCCATAGAGGCTCTCAAACATAGGGGCAAATGAGCCTGCCGTACCATGGCCGCCGGTCATGGACGCCGAGCCGGTACAAAGGCCCAGCAGGTAATGGATATCAAACACCTTCGCAAGTCCCAGTCCGATCGCATTTTGGAAGATGACCAGCAGCGTCAGCAGGACCGTAAAGCGCAGGGCACGTTCCCCGTATTTGAACAAAACCCGAACGTCACAGCTAAAGCCTACCGCCGTGAAGAAAACGGTCATAAACACATTCTGCAGCGTGGTATCCAGTTCAAACATCATCAGCCCTGAGCTATGGCCGATCAAAGTAAACAGGGAAAACAGCAGGCCGCCTACCACGGGGTCGGGAATACAAAGCTTCTCCAGAATCTTGACATACTTTTTTACAAAGCCACCAACGAACAGGACGATTACAGCAACTGCCAATGTCTGTATAATATCCAAGCGTATAACCATATACGTCTCCTCTCTTCCTCATTGATGATACATGTCAGCTTTTTAGAAACTTGTTTGCCATCGACGCGGCATTGCCGGAACCGGCGGTCTCAGCACTCCCCTTTATTCAAATAAGCCAGCAGCTGCTCTTTGGACATGTTGTCAATGCCCAGGTAAGCCAGGTTATAACGGCTGGTCTCAAAGAAGCTCTTCTTGTGCATGGCGCCAGCCAAAACGATCATGGAGTCGATGATCGGAGTGGGCACCCCGTAAGCCACGCCCAAATCATGATAGACCTTGCAGCCGATGGGCACATCCTCCGTCAGGTAGCGGTGATGAATACTGTTGGGGCCGGTATTGCCCTCGTTGGAAGGCTGGTCCAGGGGGAATACCACGTTGTCGTTGCCGTTTTCATCCAAGCCCATGTACTCCTGGGTCAGCACACTGCGCCGGGAGAAGAACATCTCATATTTGTAGGAGGGACAGCCCACACCAATGGCCTCGGCCAGAGCGATCTCCTCGTTGTAGAACTGGTACTGGACCTCGCAAATGGAGGGGCACAGGCCGTGGGAATACATGGAGTAGGTAGTCTTGTCGTGTCCGCAGAAGATCACGCCCCAGTTTTCCATGGTGGACACACCCAGGATGGTGGCCGGCACATGGATAACGGGGTTGACATTAGCAAAGTCCACGTCCAGAACGGTGTTTGCCACAGAGGGACCGTCACCGTTGGTCACTGCGTCCATACAGGGCAGGTACTTGGAAGACGCGATAAAGTCCTCTGTGTCCGTCATGGGCAAAGCCGCACCCCGCAGGGTAATGGCCCGGTATTTGGCGCTGACGTGGGGGAACTGGAACTTGCCGATGCTCTCAATGCGGGTGCCGTAGGGAGCGGAGGACCAGCCGCCTACAATGATCTTCTTGTCACACCCCATTTCCCGCATCAGGCGGCGCAGCAATAGGCAGCCGAAGTTGTCGGCAAAGATATGAATGACCTGACCGTCCTCCAGATGGGGAATCAAGGCGCGGAACATGGGCTCGTGCCCCCAGGAGCCGCAGGCCACTACGATGAGGCCGGCCCCCTTGACGGCCGCTTCCATGTCTGTGGTGACCAGATCAAAGAAAGCGCGGCCGGAGCGCTCGAAGCAATACTTGTTGCGCTGTACACCGTCCAGCAAAATGCCGGTCTTGTCCACATCCTTCAGAGAAGTGGCTGCAAAGGGCATGGTATCATAGAGACGAACCTCACGGCCAGCCAACTTCATATCCGCAGCGCAGGTCTTGCCAACCGCACCACCGCCTAAAACAGCGATGGGCATATCCTTCAAATAACTCATATCCTTCATATTGATCACTCCTCTTGTAAAATATGTCTATATTCGATGGGATTCGCCTTGCATTTTGAGTATACTGTGCTATAATTCATTTGTAAAACGAATTAAAATAATCGAAAACATCATAATTATTGATGGGTATTGATATGGAAGTAAGAAATATACAAACCTTTCTGAAAATTGTGGATCTGGGCAGCTTTACTGCCGCCGGAAATGCATTGAATTATGTACAGTCTACCGTCACCATGCAGATCCAGCAGTTGGAGCGGGAATTGGGCGCCCCACTTTTCGACCGCATCGGCAAGCACGTATTTTTAACCGAAGTCGGCAAGTCCTTTCTTCCCTATGCCAACCAAATCTGGAATTTGACCCAACAAGCCAGCACGCTCGGCAAGAACCCCTCACAGGTAGAGGGGGTCGTCCGTGTGGGCGCTCTGGAATCTTTGCTGTTCGGAAAGGTAATTGACATCCTGCCTCTTTATCAGGCCAAGTACCCCAATGTAGACATTCAGTTGAAAATGGGGCAGTCTGCCGAGCTGCTGGCCCTGCTGAAGCAAAATCAACTGGATCTTGCCTATGTGTCCACAGACCGGGGGGACGATACGGAGCTTTATTGCTCCTATCAAAAAAAGGCAAGCATTGTATTTTGCGCCACTCCCAGCCATCCCCTCGCCCAGCGGAACAAGGTATCTTTACGGGAAATTCTCTCTTATCCTTTAATTGTCACAGAATTATCCGGCATATGCTATGGCCGCTTGAAACAGCTGGCATACGATCAGCAGCTGTCTGTCCACCACTCCATCGTGGTAGACAGTACGACCTTTATTGCAGAGTATTTACGGAAAAATAATGGCCTTGCTTTTCTCCCGGAATACTCCGTTTACAAATATTTTTCCACAGGGAAGTTAGTGCGCATAGATGCCGATATTCCACAGCAGATTTATTACAGCCAGATATTCTGTCATAAAAACAAATGGATTTCACCTTCTATCGCCGGCTTTATTGACCTGATCCGGGGTACGGAACCGCAAGCAACATGAACAACCATTCCCGCTAAAATGATACTTTGTTTCCCCCTCAAACTGCAGCTCATAACCGCTCGTTTCGGGGTTGACTTTTCGTCCCGTAACCAACAAGCCGCTGAAATCTCTGATTTCAGCGGCTTTCTTTCCCCTTTGGCGTTTGGCCATATCTTGCCGTATCTTATCAGCAGGGTAAAAGCAATACCGTAGTGGATCACCACTACGGTATTGCTTGCCCTTGGACCGATCCAAGTCTTTTATCATGAGGGGAATTTCCAAACAAGTACAGTTACGGTTTGCAAAATTCCATCGCCGGCAGAAACACCTCTGTCAGGAGGAAAACGGTGCTGGGCGGTATTCACACGATGGTATTCAGCCTTTTTTCTTGTTCCGGTACTGTGAGATATACGGGTAGCTCACCGATATGACCATGCACAAGAACAGCACGATACAGATGGGCCGAGTGGTCATGGAAGCGAACACTGCAACCATAGAATTTCCATTCAACAGCAGAGCCTGAGACAAACCCGCCTCGGCAATGGGCCCCAGAATCAGGCCCAGTACGATGGGAACCACATTGTACTTGTACAGCTTCAGAAGGTAGCCGATGACGCCGAATACCAGCATGAGGAAAACATCTGACACGCTGCCTCGGATGGCATAGGTCCCGATCACACTCAGGAACAACACGAAGGCGTTTAGGATGTTTTTGGGCGCCAGGGTCACCCGAGCAAAATATTTAGCGCCCAAGATACCAATAGCCGCCATCATCACATTTGCGATAAACAGCGCACAGATAAAAGGATACGTAATCTCTTTCTCCGTTGTAAACAGGCCATAACCGGGGGTCAATCCCTGTATCGTCAGGGCAGACAGGAGCACAGCTGTGGTGGCGTTGCCAGGCACTCCCAAGGTCAAGGTGGGAATCAACGTTCCGCCTGTGACTGCGTTGTTGGCCGCCTCACACCAGGCGACCCCCTCTCTGGAACCATTTCCATAATCCGGATCTTTGGTAAACATGTGGCCGGTGTTGTGGGCGACATAGGACGCCACGTCACCGCCGGTTCCGGGGATAATCCCCACAATCAGGCCGATAACAGAAGACCACCAGTAGATCTTGGGGTATTTAAAAATGTCTTTCAGCGTCATCTTACTGCTCTTGTACTGGACCAGCGACTCCTTGCTGGCCACCTCCACAGGATCCTTCAGGGAGGTAAATACCTGAGACATGCTGAACAGGCCGATGACCACGGGGATCATCTGAATCCCGCCCATGAGGAAGGTGCTGCCGAAGGTAAAGCGGACACTCCCCTGGACTGGGTCAATGCCAATGCAGGCCAGCACAAGGCCAACGCACCCCATCATCAAACCCTTGATCACGCTCTTAGCGGTCAGAGAAGCAATGATGGTCAGCCCAAAAAGGGCCATCATAAACCGCTCCTGTGGGCCGAACTGGAACGCAAACCGGGCCAGCGGAGGGGCCAGAAACAGCAGGGCAATAACACTGACAATTCCGCCCCAGAAGGATGACATGGCAGACTCCACCAAGGCCTCGTGAGCTTTTCCCTTCAGCGTCATCGCATATCCGTCCATAGCGGTGGCGGCGGCGGCACTGGTGCCCGGCGTGTTGATCAGAATCGCGGAAATCGATCCGCCAAACATTGAGCCGCAATAGATAGCACCCAAAAATACCAAGGCACTGGTTGGGGAAATGGTGTAAGTCACCGGGATCAGAACCGCGATGCCCATTGTGGGGGTAAAGCCCGGAAGGGCGCCCACAATAATGCCCAAAATCGTGCCAACCAGAGCAAAAACCAGGTTTCCTGGTGAAAAAGCGGTGGCAATATAGCCTAAAATCTCAGTCATAGGGTGCCTCCTTTAAATCAGAATTCCTCTGGGAAAACGGATACCAAGAAGGGAGAACATGGCGAACAGGAGCACAGAGAAAATAACGGTCACCACAATATCCCGAATATAATGTTTTTTATCCTTGACCGGCTCAAAGATCAAGATAATGATGGCGGTAAAGACCATAGAGGAAACCAGAAATCCCACCCGCGAGAGAAGGAAAATCCAAATTGCAGTGAGTGCAGTAAGCATCAGACCGCGCTTGATTTGCCCTGGGTTTAGAGGAAAAACCGCCGTCTGGCTCTGTTCCTGCTTCCACTTTACGCCGGAGATCACAATATTTGCAGCAGACAAAACCATTCCGGCCATGCAGATGATCCGCGGCCAAAGGGCTGCTGCCGGCTGGAGTTGACCGCTATAGACGTAAAACAGCGCGAAGAAGGCCAGCACCACAATCCCGGTGATAAAATTTCGTTTATTCAAAGGTTTCACCTCAAAGATTTAAAATAAAACTGGACCGGACCGCCCCCAAACAGGACACAGCCGGTCCAGCACCGTGATGGTTTTACTGAAGTGCCTCCAGAATGGGAACTGCCAGTTCTGCAGCATTCTTCACCTGCTCGGCAAACTCCTCATGGCCCGCGTATCTGTGCATGAAGTTGGACTCTGCAGCAGCAGCCAGGAACTCTTCGTCCTCCAGGGTAGCTTTGACCGCTGCGTCAAAGGCTTCCACATAGGCCTCGTCCACACCCTTCATGTAATAGAAGCCGGCAAACGCATTGGTCTCGTAGCCCTCATAGCCCAGTTCTGCCAGGGTCGGCACATCCTCGAAGCCAGGCGTGGTGGACTTGGTGCCCAGATTGATCACCGGACGAATATCAGACCGGCCAGTCAACTCAGACTCACTCACAGAATAGGACATCACATGGCCGCCCATCACCGCCGTATAGCAGTCAGCCGTACCGCCGGTGAAGGGAACGCTGAGGGCATCCAGACCCTCGCTGTCCAAGAAGGAGGCAAAGGCTACATGGGCAATGCCTCCGTTGCCGGCATTGGCATAAGTGAACTGGCCGGGGTTCTCCTGAATGTAGGTCAGAACGGACTGCCCGTCAGGGAACTGGTCATTCTCACCGGAAACCGCCAGATAGAACGGGTCGGCTGTGATCCGAGAGACGGGCACCAGATCGTCCACGGTATAGGTCGTCTCCCCGCTGGCGGGACGGTAAACCGTAGGAGTAGGCAGGCTGAACAGAATGTTGCTGCCATCCGCTGCTTGGGAGATAAAATCCGTGGTGCCAATCACGCCAGAAGCACCGCCAGCGTTATTGATGACTAAGGTAGCACCCAGGTGCTTCTCCAGATAGGGTTGGATAAAGCGCATCTGGATATCTGTATTACTGCCCGCGTTAAAGGGGACCGTGACCGTAATGATGTCAGGGAACTCCACCTGGGCAGCTGTGCCGGATGCACTGGCACTGGTACCGGCTCCAGCGCTGGTGCTGGAAGTTCCGCTGCTCGAAGTTGCATCGGACCCGCCGCCGGCGGAGCAAGCAGCCAAAGAAAAAATCAGCGCAGCAGACAGTGCAGAAGAAATAAACTTTTTCATAATGAAATCCCTCCTAAAACCGCTCAAGCTTTTTCCGTACTGGGTGCGTCATCGGTGTAGCGCTTCCGGAAGAGTTTTTTGATTTCCGCGATGGGCGCATCCCGCTCAATCAATTCCCGCATTACTTCCTCGTCCGGAAGAATTTCTTGACACTTTTTCAGCACATAGGCAGCATGCTGAGGGGGAACGGCACAAATTCCGGAGTCATCGGCGATGATCAAATCGCCGGGATTAATCTGAATGCCCGCCAGCACCACAGGGCCATTGATCTCAATGGCTTCGATGCGGCACTTGCCGGTTTTCGGGGTAACGCCCCGGCACCAGGTAGGCATCTGATACTTCCGGATTTCACCCACATCACGGACGGCGCCATCAATTACGACTCCCTCCAGCCCCCGGATCTTGGCCGAGACGAAGGACTGTCCTCCCATGCTGCTCATATCTGTCATGCCGCCTGCATCCCCCACCAGCACATCGCCAGGTTCTGCCAGGTAATTGACTTCCCGTGAGGCCATCTTGATGAAGTCGTGGTCCATCAGGCCCTTGGTTGTGGTCTTTTCAATGGGGATACTGCGCAGCGTCACGGCAGTACCCACAATTAAATGGCCCGGTTCAATGGGCTTCAGCACAGAAGCAGGTATCACCTTATTGTAGCCCAAAGCGTCCAGAATGTCGCTGACCGTTCCCGTCAGATCGTCCTCCAGTGCTTTAAACCCATCGATAATTTCCTTTGGCACGCGGGGGAACTTAATCATTTTGATATTTTCCTTGTCGATCACGCCCCAGATACGTCCCGCCGCCTTATATTCCTCATACTCGGCAGCAACTTTTGGATCCATCATATCAAAAACTCCCTTTCGCTTCCGGTAAAGTCAACAGATCGTCTTATTTGTACCGCGCCCGGAACAGGGGACGCAGCTCAGAAATGGGTGCTTTGGTCTCAATCAGCTGGCGCATCCGCTCCTCGGAGGCAGCGATCTTCAAGCACTCCTCCAGCACCGGCTCCGCCAGTTCATAGGGGACAATACATACGCCGGAGTCATCCGCCACCATCAAGTCACCGGGCATGACCAATTTACCGCACAGGGTGACGGGGCCGTTCATTTCGATGCACTCCATGCGGAACTTGCCTGTGATCTGGGTCGTCCCACAGCTAAATACAGGATAACCCATTTCCCGGATGGAGGATACATCCCGGCAGCAGCCGTTGACAATGTTTCCGGCAAAGCCGCAGCTCTTGCCCACGGTGCAGCTCTGTCCACCCATGTTGGATACTTCTAAATTCCCGCCAAAATCGGACACCAGTACATCACCCGGCTCACCAAGGTAGTAGATGTCTCTGGTGGACATGGCAATGAAATCGTGGTCGTGGGCTCCTTGTGTGGGAGTCTTGCGCACCGGAATGTTCCGGATCGTCACAGCCGGGCCGCAGATCTTGCTGCCCGGAATCACCGGCTTCAGGTATGAGGTGGGGATGGCCCCGT
Organism: Lawsonibacter sp. LCP25S3_E2; assembly: GCF_052117285.1. Classification (NCBI taxonomy): domain Bacteria; kingdom Bacillati; phylum Bacillota; class Clostridia; order Eubacteriales; family Oscillospiraceae; genus Lawsonibacter; species Lawsonibacter sp. LCP25S3_E2. The sequence continues at coordinate 30,902 of NZ_JBQKJL010000009.1, read as the reverse complement.
CAATTCCATAGCCGTCCAGAACATCGGAGACAGTTGTGCTCATGTCTTCCATGGACAGGTACCCATCAATGATGTCTTTGCTGACACGGGGGAACTTGATCCGGGTGATTCGCTCCCGTGGGACCAGGCCCCAGATGCGTCCAGCCGCCTCGTACTCCACATAGTCTTTGTCCCGCTGGGCGCGTAGCGCGGCGATTTCCTCATTTGCTTTTTCTACCTGTGTGATATCCATAAGCCATGCTCCTTTTTGCAATATTTCTAAATAGGAAACCTATTTTCTAATCAAAGGATATCACATCGTCAAAAAATATTCAATATATACAACAAAGGATAAAAAATTTCGTATATATTAAACATTTATAACGGGAAGTTTTTAATAAAATCCCCCACACTGTTTCCTATCAGGAAATTAGGTGGGGGTGTGTTTCCCATATATTAAAGAGAATTTCCGATCGCACCACTGCTCAGATCTTTGGACATTTCCTTTGCTATTTCTTTCACCAGAAAAATGTAGCGTTCCAGTTTGGCCTGATCTACCCGCGCCCTGGGCGCGCCGATGGAAATAGCCGCCCAAACCGTTCCGGACTCATCCCGAATGGGAGCGCCGATGCCAATGGTCTCAATGCTCAGCTCCCCATCGCTGATCGCATATCCCTGTGCGCGAATTTTGGCGTACTCCTCCAAGAGTTCATCTGGAGAAATGATCGTGCGCTCGGTCAGCGGCGTAATGGGTTCCTCCATCAGGCGCCGGCGGATCACCTCATCCCCCTGGAATGCGCCCAAAACCTTTCCGTTGGCCCCGGCGTACAGGGGACGCTCCTGTCCCACATTGCCCGCCACCCGGACGGCCTGGAGGCTCTCCTCCCGATAGACCAAATTTGCTTTTCCGTCAATCAGCATACTGAAGGAGGCATTCTCCCCAGTGAGGTCCCGCAGGCGCGCCAGATATGGTTTCACCATTTTGGACAACCCGATATGATCCTCATAGGTTTTTCCCAAAATATATACTACCGGTCCCAAGGTATATTTTCGGTCTACCGTTTGAGCGGCCAACCCACATTTGACCAGGGCAGCTAAAAGTTTACACGTCCCACTTTTCGTACAGCCGATTTTTTCTCCCAGCTCAGTAACACTGTGAACATAGGGAACCTGACCGAGTAACTTCAGCAATAAGACCGTTTTCTCACCAGAGGTCATACGGCACCCTCCCTCGCATTCTTTCTTTTGCTATTGTAGCCAGAGCTTTGATCCATGTCAATCATCCTTGTGTAACGGAAAGGCGCCTTATGTCGTTTCTTGATGTTTGAACTGAGCTTGACTCAGGGCCCAAAAGCAGTGCAGAATATACATAAATCCTTTTAATTTTTTGTGCTTAAATGCCAAAGTCTTGTCAACAGCAGGGCACGGCTCGTCTTTTTTCGATTTTTACCATCGTCCGGAGTCAGCAATCGACAGAAAAGTGATGCACAGGTGACGCAACGGTCATATAATAACGGTAACTGCTATAATATGGACAAATGCCATCCAAAAAGGGGGCCTTTCCTATGGAAGCTACGTTTACGGTAAGGGCATATTTGCTGCAAGCTCCGCGCATCGAATGCAACGGAGAAGAAATACCAATCCGCCTTAAGCGGGCAGCCGCAGTTCTTTACTATGTCATTGTAAAGCAAAATGCTGCCAGAGAAGAATTGGCCGCCTTGATTTGGCCGGAAGAAAATTCCGAGCTGGCTCACCGTCATCTTCGGGACATTCTCTATTATCTGGGAAAGCAGTTTACCTTTAAACTAATCGTTCCCCACGGCCGCAGCAACTTAAAGTTCAACCCTGAGATCCATTTAATTTGTGATGTCGCACTGTTTCAAGCAGGAACTGGAATTGACCACTACGGCGGAGATTTTCTAGATGGCTTCACATTGGACGACGGGGCCGCCTATGAAGAATGGGTCCTAGAAATGCGCAGTTTTCTGCGCGATCAATATTTACAGCGGCTGGAACAGATGGCAAAAACCGCCCAGGCGGAACAGCAGATGGAGTCCGCAGAACAATACTGGAACCTGTATTTAAAGGAAGAGCCTCTCTCTGAATCCGCCGCAGCCGCTCTGATGAGCCTGTACCGCACACAGCGGAACTTCAATAAAGCCGCACTGGTTTACCGACGGCTCCATGGAGCGCTGGCCGATTACCTTGGAATTTCACCGCTGAAAGAAACATCCGCGCTCTATCGCACCATTATGTCCGAGTGGAACGACTGCGCCTGCGCCAAAGATGACCAGGTGGAGGAACTCCTGATCGGCCGTCAAGCGCTATTTGAGCACCTTTCAAAATGTTTCAACACCAAAAAAAGTTTTTCCATGGTCCTGCAGGGTGAGGCGGGTGTTGGGAAAACACACCTGCTGAATCATTTGCTCAATCACGCGGTCAGAGAACCTTGGGTCACCATCACCGCTTCCTGCTATAAATCAAAGAAAGATGACCCGCTTTATCCCTGGCAGGCCATTATGCTCTCCATTTCAAACCTGATCGCCAGCAAGAAAATTTCCGTACCGGAACAAACCTTACCGCTGGCTGCTACCCTCTTTCCGGTGCTGGCACCAGCCTCTGCAGTGGACAGCACAAACATAAAATACCCCTTCGGGGTCGACCTGGAATATGACAGCATTGTATCCATTTTAGCGGCAAGCTCCGCTTGCGCTCCGTTGTTGCTGGTATTTGAAGACATTCAGTGGATGGATCGGGCCAGCCTCAATTTATTAGACCAGACCTTGCACAAAATATCCCCATCGCGGGTATTGGTTGCAGCCACCTGCCGCCAGCCTGCCGATAAAAATGTGACTGCCTTTCTTGACTCAGCTCAGGAGGACCATTTGCTGCAGAGATATACCCTGCAGCCCTTCACGCGGGAAGAAACCATGCAGTTTATGGAGCAATCAGAAGCCAGAACCTTTTCATCCGACCTGAAAGAGCGAATTTATCAGGACACGCAGGGAAATGTATTTTTATTGACTCAACTGATCAACAGTTTGCTGGAGCAAGGTTGTCCCTCCATTATGCCCAGCAACATGAACGATATTGTGTCCTACCGTCTTTCTGGTCTCAGTGCAGAGGGACAGCAGGTGCTGAACCTGGTCGCCATGTTTCCGGATGCCGCGCCCTATGAAGTTTTGGAACACATCAGCAACAAGGCGCCGCTGGACCTGCTTTATATCTGCCAGGAGCTTTGCAGGCGGTCTATTCTGGCGGAGCTTCAGGATGGCGGCCAGTTATCGTTGGTCTTTGCACAGCCCGAATTTCGGGATCTGGTCTACGCACAAATTCACCCGCTCAGCCGGAGAATCATCCATCTGAATATCGCCACCGCGCTGACCCACTTCACCTCCATGCAGGTGCCCGGCTTAACGTCTCAGATCATCTATCACTACCAGCAGGGAGGCGATAAGCGCAACGCCCTGCGGTATCAGATCAAGTTTCTGGGGGCATATACCTATTATCACTATGCGCTGGTATCATGCTCGGATTCCGCAGATGATCCAATGCCCAACACAGACACGCAGGCAATGAAACATTTTCAGAAGGTGGAAAAAAAGCTTGCTGAGCTAAAGGCCGTCTCATCGGATCCCGAGCTTGACCAGATGGAGAACGATATTTTGTACGCAAAGGCCTGCTTTTGTGTCTTCAAAGGGTTTTACGAAGCAGGGGTGGAAGCCCTCCAAACCATATTGGCCAAACCGGCCGTGGACCCGGTACTGCAGGAGCTTGCACACGAGCAGATGATGTACTATGGAATTCAAACCTATAACACCGCCATTTTCCGCGCACATCTGTCTTCCGCGTTGGATCTGACCAGAGGAAAAAATCCCACCCGCTACGCGATCAACCGGCGCTATTACGGGTACTTGCTTTTCATGGAAGGAAGCTACGAGGAAAGCCGCATCGAGCTGAAGCATTCTCTTGAACTTCTCCGCAGCGCTTTTTCCAGGGGATTGGATCTGACGCTGCAGTCCTCCTACGCCTACAACTATATCGGTGAGGCATACCGCAAAGAGGGACATTACGAGCAGGCCATGGAATGCTATCAGTGTGCAATCCGGGAGCTGGAACAGTTTGGTGTCTTTTCGTGGGTATCGGTTTTTTATACCAACTGTGCTCATGCTGCCTTTGCCGCCAAAAAGTACCAATGTGCCAGAACTTTGCTGGAGCAGGCGGAGAAGCATTCCTCCTATATTCAGGAACCGGGCGGACATCGCACCATCGCCTACTCCTACACGGCGCTCTATGCGTTTTCCGAGGGCAAGGATGCAGAAGTATGCCGCCTTCTGCAGCAGGCAAAGCGATTTGCAGATGCGCTGCAATCCCCCTATGAACAGGGGATCGTGTGGATGTGCAAAGCGATCATACGGCGGCGCTGCGACCAAATTTCCGAGTCCCACCCGGCAGTCAGCGAATTTCTCAACCGCCCCTACGCCGAGTATCTGTCCTATAGTCAGACACTGCTGGCAGGGAAGGCCGGCCGTTTTGAACAGGAGATGCTGGAGGCCCTGGCACAAGGAAACGATGAAATCCTTCGCGGCTTCTGGCAATTTGGCGGTTCATCACACTAGATGACGCAGAACTGACGGAACTTCTCTATACTAAGGCGCAAGAAGAGAGAATTTGTCAACAAAACCATCTTCCTGCCGATGCCATTGCGGAGGCGAGGATGGCACAGCCGCCCGTTCTCTCTCAAAAGATTGAAAACGTGTTTGAAAGGTGGAGAAGTTTATGACATCGATTTACCTGGTTCTGGCAATCTACATGTGCATTCTGTTTGGAATCGGCGTGTATTGCACCAAGAAGAACCAAAATGTAACTGACTTCCTCCTGGCAGGTCGAAGTCTGGGCGTAGTGGCCGCAACACTGACGATCACGGCCTCTTTGTTTGGCGGCGGACTGCTGACCGGCACCGCCCAGTACGCCTATGAGTCAGGACCCATGATGTATGTCTACGGCGGGACCCAGGGCATCGGATTATTCCTGGCGGCACTTTTAGTGCACAAAATGGCCAATTTTTCCAATTACGGGACGGTGACTGAGTACTTGGAGTGGCGCTTCAACAGCAAATTCCTGCGCACCGCGGCTTCCTTCCTGTCTATGATCGCCCTGATCGGTATTTTGGGCGGCCAGGTTTCCGCTGTGGTAGGAATCATGAACGCGCTGGGCTTTACCAACACCATGTTCTGCACCTTGCTGGCCATGGCCGTTATTATTGCCCTGACCGCCATGGGCGGCCTGATGGCCGTCACCATGACCGACTGTTTCCAAATTATTCTTGTTATCATTGGCGTGATTTGGATCTTCTTCACCGCCTTAGGCAACCACGGCGGTTTTGATGGAATCAATGCCTCGCTTGCGGAAATGGCCTCTACCCTGCCCGAGGGGTTCAACGTATTTATGAACGGCTCCAAGGCAACGACCTTGGCCTGGATGATCCTGCCCGGCATTATGTATGTCATTATTGGCCAGGATATCTACCAGCGGCTGTTTGCTTGTAAAGACGACAAGACCGCCGTTAAGGCTTCTCTGGCTTCCGGCGCTCTGGTGATGGTCATTTCCATGATGCCTGTAACCCTCGGTTTGATGGCCCGTATCGACTTTCCGGAGCTGGCGGCCAACGGTACCACCGCTTCTGCTTTCGCCACCTTGGCCATGGCTACTCTGCCTTCCTGGGGCGTTGGCATCATCATGGCCGCCGCTTTGTCCGCGATTCTTTCCACGGCAGATTCTCTGCTGAGCGCAGCCTCCTCTCATTTTATGAATGACTTCTGGATGTGCTATATTGCAAAGGATGCAGATCCCAACGACAAAAAACTGCTGTGGGTCTCCCGTATCTTTACGGTTGTTGCTGGTGTTGCGGCAGTGGTAATCTCCTTGATGATCCCCAGCATTCTGGATGCCTGCTTCTACTCTTACTACATTTACACCGGCGGCGTGTTCGCCCCCATTGTATTTGGTGTATTCTGGAAAAAGACAACGAAAGAGGGCGCCATTGCAGGCCTGCTGTTCGGTGCGATGTTTGTGGTTTTGTCCCTCACCGGAATTGTCAATATGGGCGGCATCCCCGGCGAGCTGTTCAGCGGTGTTGTTTCGGCCATTGTGCTGGTGATCGTCTCGCTGGCCACGGCCAACCGCCACAAGGATACGGCCGCGAGCTGACCGCTCTCTATTTGTCAACTATTTCACTGGAAAAGAGGTACTCATACTATGCTGATCAAAGGGGATGCACAGTTAATCCGTGAGGTCCTGGTGGACGATTGCCGCATTTCACTGGAAGAATTTGTTGCAGTTGCCCGTTACCATGCAAAGGTCCGCTTTTCGGATGCGTACTGCCAGCGTGTGCGAAACAGTCGCAGGATTTTAGAGGAGCGTATCTCTGACGGCGTCGGGATTTACGGTGTCAACACCGGTTTTGGAGACAATGTCCGGTACCGCATCAGCGAGCATGACATGGTTCGTCTTCAGGAGAACATTATCCGCAGCCACGGCTGTTCGGTTGGGCGATTATTGGAGGAAGAAGAAGTCCGCGCCATGCTTTTACTGCTGATCACAAATATTGGGAAGGGATATTCTGCCACGCGCTTTGAGATCGTGGAGCAAGCACGGCTGTTTCTCAACGAGGGGATTTACCCCTATGTCCCCGCAGAAGGTACGGTAGGGCAGCTGACCTGCCAGCCCTATATGGCAATCACACTTTTTGGCGAAGGGCGTATCATCGACAAGGGTGAGGCCCGCCCTGCCGCGGAAGTTCTGGCAGAACACAACATCGCTCCCATTCAGATCAGTTTCCGGGAAGGCTTGGCTTCGCTGACCAACGCCAGCGGCTCTGTGGGAACGGCAATGTTAGCCATATATGACTATGTGATGGCGGTACGCCATGGAGATTTGTGCGCAGCCCTGGTCTGTGAAGCACTTCAAAGCACCGATAAACATTTTGATCCTCGGCTCATGGCCGGGAAGGGGCACAAAGAACAGATCGCGTCCGCGGAATATCTGCTCAAGCTGCTGAAAAACAGTGAAATTGTAGCAGACGCGCGAAAGAGTCATATTCAGGACAGCAGCAGTATTCGAATCATTCCGCATGTGCAAGGCGTGGCAAAGCGTATGGGGGAGCAGGCCTACCAGGCAATGATGGAAGAATTCTACGCCGTATTTGATAACCCCATATTTCTTCCCGACGGCACAGCACTCATGGGTTCCAACTGGGATGCCACCATGATCGAAGCATATTGTGACAGCCTGTGTCTGGGAGTAATGAACCTGGCCAAGCTGTTTGAGGTACATATGGAGCGTATGGTGACACCTACCCTCAGCGGACTGCCTGCGTTTCTGGTCAAAAACCCCGGTCTCAATAACGGATTTATGCTGGTCCAATATTCTACACTGGGTCTTCTGGGGGATATCCTGCTGCTTGCCAATCCGGCCGGCGCCTTTAACGGCGCGGTCAGCGCAGGCCAGGAGAGCCCGCTTTACCGGGACGAAACCGCAGCCCGCAAGCTGCGCACGGCAGTCAGAAAACTGGAACATCTCATCTCCCTGACGATGATGACCGCTCTGCAGGCACTGGAATTCCGGACCCGCGCCATGTCTCCCATTACGCAGAAGCTGTACGATGAGGCACGCCGTACGGTTACCTTTATGGAAAATGATGATTTGATGTATGAGCGGATCGAAGCAATGGAAGCGTTGGTCAAGAGCAATCGTCTGCTGCAGCTGGCTCAAGAGTTAGCAGGGGACTTTGTCTTCTAACGTTCTCCGGACCATTTCAATCACAAAGCGGCTATCGGACAAGATAGCCGCTTTTCTTTTGCTTCGCCTAGCCAATGGGAAGGCAAGTGCTGTCATACACCAGCGGCAACACTTATCGATCATCGTCCCCACCGAAGACCGTAGGGCGGAATGCGGCAGGGGACCATCCCGTCTTTCCCTCACTTGCTCAAATCTTGATACGTTGGCTTTGGCTCCTCCAGCAATTGGGGATTGGTTTTCCCCACCTTGAACTTGTAGCGGAGATCTGCCGCAAAGAGCAATAAATAGAGGGGCAGAACCAGCCACGCGGTGAAAATTGCAAGAACCAGGGAAACGGCGAACACGATCAGAGCATTGATCCCCCGGTTCATGTGGATCACAATGTCCCAGTGCGGCCCCAGCAGTTTTGTACACAGACCCATGCAGAAAAACCACGTAAAGTACAGGGCCGGGCTATACGCCTGAAGAGAAGGGGTATCATATTGAGGGCCCACAAAGGCAAACAAAATCGAGAGCAGCAGCACCGCAAAACAAATTTTATGCATTTTACGTAAGCGAAACAGGGGATTGGTGCCGTCTTCCCCGTAATACCAGCGCTGAAAAGTTCCGTTCATATTCATTTCCTCCTTATATTCCAAATCGTTCCAGGAAGCTGGATTGGTTTATGCTGTCAGTATAGCACCGGGGGCGGCAATCGTTTTTCATTAACTGTAGAAAGGACGCTTCCCGTCCGATTTGATATAGAAAAGCAGCATGGACACCTGCTTTGGTGTCCATGCTGCTTTCAAATTTTATCCGGGTCGGCTTACAGGTTTTTTATGTTAGAAAATAGTTTTCCCCAATCAACGCCCAATTTTCCCATGATCCATAGATTTACCACAAACAGAATGAGAATCTGTACCGCCATGGCCAGGATACCTACCAGCAGGCCAGAATCATCGCTCACATATTGCATGATATTCGCGCCGCAGAAGAAAAGCAATCCAAATTGAAACGCTTTGCTCCGGGAGAACCCAAACCACCATTCACACTGGGCTTGCTGCATTTTTTGCATTCCGAAACAAAGCAGCGTGATGGAAACAAAAAAAAGGAAAAACAAAAGGAGGGAAGCAATGGATACCAGCATTCCAACCCCCGGAACACGGGTGAACAAATCAACGACTTTGCTCAACAGATGGCCCAAAAACTTTGTGTCCATCTGCTTGAGCATCCAGTACAAGCAAGCAATCACTCCAAGGGCAAACAGGTTTCGTCCCTGAACGGTGACCTGGGCCATCTCCCTTTGCATCTGAGCCCGTTTGGCCTCCTCCGCCTTTCTGATTTCTTCCGCGCGCCGGGCAGCCTCTGCCCGTCTGGCCTCTTCCGCACGGCGTTCTTCTTCTGCACGGCGGGCCTCTTCCACTTTTCGCTGTTCCTCGGCCTCCTGCTTCAGTTGGGCACAGCGCTGGTCATAAAGAGCGCGGGCATTGGGAAATCCCACATTCTCGGCCCGCTTCAGCCAGCTCAGGCCTTTCACCGGCAGGTAGGGAACCCCAATTCCTGTGGAATACCGGGCCGCAATTTCTACCATGGTCTCGCCACCGCCGGTTTCTGCTCCCTGGGCCAGATACTTTTCCGCAGCGGCAAAGTCCTTTTTTACGCCGGTACCCTCTATGTAACAGCGGCCCAGAAGGAAGGAAGCCTTTGGCAATCCGCAGTCCGCCGCGTTGCGCAGCAGCTGAACGGCACGTTCATTCTGGCCCTGTTCCAAAAAGAGCTGTGCCAAGGTAAGGCAGGCCTCATCCTTTCCCTGCTCCGCCGACATCTCCAGGTAATGCATTCCTTCTTCTTTGGAACCAGGGTCCTTCAGGAAATAGCATCCCACCTGATACTGTGCCTCAGGATCTCCCTCCTCCGCGGCCAAACACCAGTCGGGCAATGTATCCGGAGTAAGTTCCCCCACGGGGCCATGGGCGGCAGAACCGGTATCGTCCAGCAGTCTGACCGCCTCGGGATGGCCCTGAGCCGCCGCCCGGCGCAGCCATTTTTCCGCCTCGGCACCGTTTTGCTCGACCCCCTCTCCCCGTTGGTAACACAGAAAAATTTGATACTGAATTTCCGGGTCGTTCTGATCCGATTCCAGCAGCTCCTCAAAACGCTCTACCAGATTCTCTTCCATCTTTTCTGTCTCCTATCTCCTGTCACACAGGTGCTTTGCCGTCCGCAGCGGCGTTCTCAAAACATTCCATACCTGTTGTGGCGGTGTTTGTCCATCGATCCACCGGGACCTGCCGGCTCTATACAGCCGTACACAGGTCCAGTCCCCCTTTACAGCTTTGATTATAGCCAGTTCAGTAGCCGGCCGTCAAGCAGATTGACGGTCAGGCCACCTGCTTATCCGTTTTGTTCCATGCAAAGTGTATAAGTCTCCTGTCAAAATGCACAGCGCCACCGGGAACTCAAAGAACGGGGGTGGAACGGCAAAACTGTCAGCCGCCAGAGAAGCCCCTCCGGCCGGAGGGCCGTGGCCTGCCTTGTGGCCAAACCTGCTGTTCTCCGCCGGAGGCTCCGGCCACGGAACTCAAATCAAGCCGTTGATTTGGCAGAGGATCACCGCAGTCTCTGCACGGGTGATTCCAGATGCGCCGTGGAACGAACCGGTCGTATCTCCTGTCACCAGGCCCGCCCGGTACCACCGGTAGACCACGCTGCCATAACGCTCCCCTTCCTTCAGGTCGGGGATGGCTCCGTCCGGAACCTCCCGCTCCGGCGCCAGGCGGGAGGCGGGAACGGCCTGGTCCAGGATCTCCACCATCTGAAAACGCGTGGCGATATCCTCCAGTTGGTCCAGCTCGTACTTCCCTGCAGGCAGCAGTCCGTTGTCTAAGCAGTACTGGTAATACGGTGCATACCACAAACCATCGCCCGTCTGAGGCAGGGTCCCGTTGTGCTCCTGACTGTGGATCTGATAGGCCAGAACCATCACCTGAGCCAAGGTCAACTGGCCCTCGGGATCAAAGGTGTTTCTTCCGGTGCCCGTCATCAGGCCGGCCTGGGATACTTTTTCAATGTAGGGCGCCCCCCAAAAGCCGGGCGTTACGTCCCAAAAATGGCTGGAACCGGAATTTGTCTGGGACCCGGACTGCGTACCGGACTGAGAGCCAGATTGCGTGCCGGACTGTGTGCCAGACTGCGTGCCGGACTGTGTGCCAGACTGCGTGCCGGACTGTGTGCCAGACTGCGTGCCGGACTGTGTGCCAGACTGTGTGCCAGACTCGGTACCGGACCCGATGCCGGACAGAGAACCGGACTGGAACAAGGTGCCGGAATCCACATCCAGGGCGAAGAACACCGGGGCAGAGTTATGGGTGGTATACCACACCACACGGGAACCGGCCAGAATGGGCTGGCAGTCCGACAGGGAACCTTCGGCGGTTTGGACCGATCCAATCTGTTGGCCGTCCCCATCAATAAAGGCATAGCCGATTTGGCTGCCGGGCCGGGCAAACCCATAGGAGTCCGTCTCCAGAATATCCCACAGGATCAGGAAACGGCGGTCTGAGAGTTTGACCAAAAAGGGCGTACCGGCTGACTGGCTTCCGCCTTGGACATAATCGGTTATTGGATGAGTCTGTGTACCGGAGAAGCGTTCTTGATCCGTGACGGTCACCACCACATTGCGCACGCTGTGGTCCTCCACATAGCCGGTCTGAGGAACCGTACTCATAACCGTCAGGTAGTTGGAACCGGAATCTGCCAGTCCGCCCAGGCTGGCCCCGGTATAGTTGTAGTTGGTGCTGCTGGCGGTGAAACTCATGACCTTTTCGTTTTTTACCCGCCAATTGACGAAGGTATCGTTCCCGGCAGGCAAATCATACCGGATCAGCATGGCACCCCGCGGGATGGCATCCCCGTGGTTCAAGGTCACGATTCGGCCCTGCTGGTCCACCAGAATAAACTGGTTAAAGGAGTGGCTCACATAGCCGGCACTGATGTTGGATACCTGGAATTGGGAATCGGTCACGGTCATATCCGACTGCCGCAGACTGAAGGTCAGGTTGGCCTGGTGGTTGAGGCCATCGGAACTGGTATACATCTCGTGGCAGGTCTGGACGTATAACATGCCATTGTACTCCGTGCACCGCAGGGACCCGGCGTCAAAGGGGATACTCGTATTGCAGCCCCGCAGGCTGGCCTGATCCAAACGGTTCCAGTCCTTGTCGTATTTGACGACCCGGATCACCTCTGTGCTGTCCTGCTCGGACGGATTGGACTGGCCGAATACCAGGAAGTTGTAGCTCACGCCGGCATAGAACCCGCCGAACAAGGGCAGCTCCATGGGCACGGTGTCCGCCGTCATCAGACGAAAGTCCTGGTCATATACCTCCACCGCCACCGAGTGGTCCAGCGCCTCCACTCGGGTGTAGCCGCCATCGGAACGGGCATACAAATAGGATTTCACCGTGTTGGCATGGTAGGCGTAATAGGCACTGTCCCCCAGGTTATCCGTCTTTGCCGCCTGGGCGCTGGGGTCCCGCTCCACCGGGTGCTCCTGGACGGCATCCAGCTTAGGGATGCTCTGTGTATAAGTATCCCCACAGCGGGTGCAGGTGAAGGTGCGCTCTCCGGCTTGGGTGGGCGTGGCAGGACGGGTAATCTGATCGGTATACTCATGTCCCAGCGCGGGGAAATCCCGTTGGATCTCCTTTTCTCCGCACAGGGTGCATACATAGTAGTTGGAGTCGCCTTCCTCACAAGTTGGAGTTTCCTTGTGGTACGTCAGGTGGTGCTTCCCGCCGGGATTTTCCGGGCAGTTATAGGATTGAATCCGGCCGGTCAGGATATTTTTTGCGGTCTGTTCGGCGTAGTAGGTTCCGCCCACCACACGGGCATAGCTGCGGCCGAAGGAATCGATGCACTCCCCCGAGGGCTCATTTCCGGTGAGGGCCTGGTCCTCTTTGTCAGGCTCCGGGGTTTCCTCCGCCGCGGGCGGCTGCTTGGGGATGGCTTCGGTGTAGGTGTCATGGCAGCGCAAGCAGGTAAAGGTCATTTCCCCCTCCTGCTCCTGGGTAGAGGGAAGGGTGACCTCCCCCTGGTAGTCATGGCCAAAGGCAGGGGGTGCCTCCATAATTTCCGTCTCCATACACAGCTGGCAGACATATCCCTGAAACCCCTCTTGCGTACAGGTGGGCTTGGTATCTGAGAACTTCAAGTCATGCTTGCCGTCCGCCGCGCTGTCACATGGATAGGTGGAAATCCGGCTGGTGTATACGTGGTCCTGTGTCTTTTCCGCATAGTAGGTGCCTCCCGGTATCCGCTCGTAGCTGCGGCCAAACGCATCCAGTTTGCCGGCAGCCTGTGCGGGAGCCGCCGCCAGGCTGCAGATCAACAGCAGGGCCATCGTGCCGGGCAAAACTCGTCTTGTCGTATGTTTCATGGTGAAATCCTCCTTATTTCTAAACTCGCTTCGTTTGTTACAACTACAGTATAAGGTCTGGCTCGGTTTTGTTTTTTCATTTACTGTAGAAAGGAAGGGTTCTGCACCATATCTTTGCCGGTCCAAATCAAAAGGCGGGAGAAGCCCTCCCGCCTTTTGGTCCTGCCAGGTTCTGCAGGCCGGAAGCTCCGCCTGAACGCTCAGCCGGGTCCGCCGTCCTACCGTTCCCCTAACTCAGCCAAATGCTCCCGTGCACGCTCATTGCCTTGGCTTGCCGCTTTCCGGTACCAGAACAATGCGCTTTCCCGGTCTTGTTCCACCCCGGTGCCATCCCGGTAACAGTTTCCCAACACACACTGGGCATTGGTAAGGCCCTGTTCGGCAGCCTTTCGGATCCAGAACACTGCCTGCTCATTGTCATGTTCCACACCCCAGCCGTTTCCATAGCACAATCCCAGGCTGTATTGTCCAGGCGGGTTGTTCCCCTCGGCCGCTTTCCGGTAATGGACCGCCGCCTGAAGATCATCCTGCATAACACCTCGGCCGGATTGATAACACAGGCCCAAACTGTAGTGGGCCCTCACCTCCCCCTGTTCCGCCGCCTTTTGGAACAGGGCAAAGGCCTTGTCATCGTCTGTCTCTACCCCCAAGCCGTAGTAATACAGCCCGCCCAGCATGACCTGTGACCCTGCGTGTCCCTGTTCTGCTGCCTTCTGGTACCAAAATGCAGCCAGGGCATAGTCCCGGTTTACACCTTGGCCATCGTAATAACAATCACCTAAGAGGGCCTGCGCCTCCATCATTCCTTGTTCCGCAGCCTTTTGGTAGCAGGCGGCCGCCAGCGCATCGTCCTGGCCGACCCCCAGACCATTCCGATAGCAATTACCCAGGTTCTTTTGGGCATGGGCCGATCCCTGGTCCGCCGCCTTCTGAAACCATTCTACCGCTTTGACATAATCCTGCTCCACATTTCTCCCGGTGTAGTAATAGACGCCGATTCGGTTTTGCGCCTCTGCATCGCCCTGCTCCGCATGGACCAAATCCGCAGAAAAAGCGTCCTGGTTGTGGCCAAGCAGGCCCGAAACCAGCTCCTGGACCCGTTCTTCGGCGTAGAACTTGCGGTCGGCATCCTCCATTCCCGCCAGCTGGGCCCGCTTCAGCCAGCTAAGGGCTTTTCCCATGTTTTTGGGAACATCCTTCCCCAGCTTATACCGCCTGGCCAGAGCCAGCTTGGTCTCCCCATCTCCCTGTTCCGCCCACTGTATCAGCAGGCGTTCCGCTTCCTGAGGATCCTGCTCCAGCCCCAGACCCCTGGCATAGCACTCAGCCAGCAGCTCCAGGGCTTTGGACTCTCCGCAGTCTGCCGCATTGCGCAGCATGGGAACGGCCTTGTTATGATTTCCCTCCTCCAGGCGCAGCTGCGCCAGTTTCAAACAGGCCCTGCCATCTCCGGCCCATTTCGCCGCCAGCGTCAAATAATGAATGGCCTCCGGACGGCTGCCCCAGCCTGGATGCTCCAGGATATAACATGCCACCTGGTACTGCCCCTCGGGATCCCCTTCCTCCGCGCGCAGGCACCAGTCGGGAAGATTATCCTCGGTGATGGCCTGCAAATCGGTCTGCACGTCCGGGGCGGCAAACAGCGCCATGGCAGCCGGGTGTCCCTGCCCCGCGGCCCGGCGCAGCCATTTCTCCGCCTCTGTCCCGTTTTGCTCCACGCCTTCCCCCCGCTGATAGCACAGGCCGATCTGATACTGTACTTCCGGGTCATTCTGATCAGATTCCATCCATTCTTCAAAGCGGCTCATCAGATTCTCTTCCATCGGTTTCTCCTCCTTCCCGCCGGAGAGGCTCCGCCTCATCCCTGCCGGCTGCTGTATGTTCCCACCCGTCACCGTCGTCCTGCCAATTGAGGACGACCAGGCTCATGTCGTCACTGGTCCGGCGGGCAAAGGTCCCCTCCAGATTGTCCTGGATCGCCTGGCTGATGACGGATTCCTCACCGTCCCGGAGCCAGCCCGCCAGCGTCTGGCAGGCCGGAGCGGGCGTCCTGTCCGCATAGCGGTACAGGCTGTCCGCCGTGCCGTCACTCATCAACAGCAGGGTGCCCGGCTCCATCCAGGTGCCCCGTCTCAGCCGTAGGTGCTGCTGCGCATCCGGTCCGGTGATAAAATAAGTCTCGTTTTGGTACTCCCCATTTTCCGGCGGGCTGAACACCGACAGGGTATGGCTCTGTTCCAGCACCATGACACCATCGCCCAGGTGGCCGGCCAAAAACCGGCCATCCCGGTGTGCGGCACAGAACAGCAGCGTGCTGGCCAATTCATAGATGGGGGGCTCCAACCGGCCCAGTGCCTCCACACAGCCGGAAATCACTTCTGCTGCAAGCGCTGTATCGTCCAGCTCCCACAAGGTCTCAAAGTGCTGCGTCATCTGGTGCGCCACCGTCTTTGTAACACACCGCGCTCCCAAATGGCTGTTGTTCCGGCTGCCCGCTCCATCCGCCAGGGCGCAGCAGATGATCCCATCCCCCCGCAGGACCGTCACATGGTCCTGACAGGGGACGTTTTCCTGTCTGTGGTGCCGTCCGGCGGCTGCCGCCCAGCTCACTTTATACTCCATGGGTATCAGCCTCCCCGGCTTAAAATTTCCGCCCAGTCTCCCGTAGGCTCGTAGTAGACCTCTTCCCCGCTCATGGATTGACTGGTCTTTTGAATGCTCCGGCTCAGCCAACCAAAAAATTCCTGAAATTTCAGGTCCCGCAGATACTGCACCGTCCGGTCCGGGGACAGGCGGAGCAGGGATCCGCTCTCCCGGCGCACCTTTTCTTCATTTCCCACCATGATGCACAGGATGTTCAGGCGTTTGTTTTCATGCTCCTGTTTCAATTTCTGCGCCGCCGCCTCCAGTTGTTTGGAGGAGCTGGTCTCATCACCGTCCCCGATGATGATCAGCCAGGGCCGGTAAAAGGAGATCCCGTTTTCTTCATAGCGCTGCTTGCGCAGCTCCAGGTTTTCCAGGGCCAGATTCACCGCATCGGCCAGCGGAGTTTCGCCGTCTGCGATCAGCTGGGGCAGGACAATGCGGTCCGGGGTGGAAAAATCACACTCCACACAGGCATGGTTTCCGCCAAAGCTGATCAGGCACAGCTCCACCGAATCCCGTGCAAGGGGGTCCCGGTTCATATCCCGGCAGAAGCTCTCCAGGCCCTCAACCACCCGTTCCAGGCGGTGCTCCTGGCGCATGGAGAAGGAACAGTCCACACACACGATGATGGGGGCCCGCCGGCTTCCGTTGTCGGCCAGTTCCTCTTCTTCCAACCGGTACAGTTCAGGGGTTTTTTCCGGATAACGACTTTTTTCAATTCTCTGTGCCATGACATTGATTCCTCCTTTGCCTTCCGGCAGCGGCACGGCCTTCTACCCAGGGCCAGTGCCGCCGTCCCGATCGGTTTTCTCAGGGCCGCCTTAGGCTGCGGCATTTCGGACACAAAAGGGGGCGGCCCATCCGCCTCATATGTTCCACCGAATCCACACGGTCCCGGTAAATGGTTCCACATTCTGAGCAGGTCACCTGGACAAAGACCCTCTGGAAGCAGCTGGGGCAGAGCAGCGGCTGCCCCTTCTCCAAAAGCCGGTTGACCTTCTCACGGTTTTCCACATATTCCTGATGGCACCTGGAACATTTCACCCTCGCGTTGATGCACTCAGGACAGTAAAGGGGCTTGCCGGTGCTCTCATGGTCCATCCATGCGGCCACATTGCTCTGGAATTCTCTCCGGCAGTGGTCGCATGTGACGGTCCAGGCCCGCCGTTCAAAGTTGCGTCGCTGATTGCGGCAGGTATCGCAAAGCATCTTTTCCCCATATTTTTGGCGGCGGCGAATGACCTCCTCCGCCTGGTTGAAGGTGGCTCCGCACTGCTCACAGGTCAGGTTTACCATTTTGGTCGCCTCGGAGCCGTCCTGATTGACCAGAACCTTGTAGGTGGTAGGCAGCAGTTCGTTGCTGGTCTTGCCCTGTTCAATCAGGTCCCGGTAGTCCCACATGGTCTGGGCCCAGCCGGCGGCGGACAGGCGGTTTTTCTTGGTGAAGGCATTATAGAAGCCAGTCTTTACAAAATAGGGCATGTGGCTCCAGATGTTCCGCCAGCGGCCCACCGGGGCCAACATGGCAGAACGTGTATTCTCCGCCTCTTCCTCATCGTTTCCCTTATAGGGATAGGGGAAATTGCCGTCCATGATGGCCTGGATCACATCGTCATTGTTGGTGTTCCGGCTCTCGTAAGGGGCCTTCCCCAGGAACATCACCTCAAAGAGGAGCACCGCAATGGAATAGAGCTCATTTTCCCGTGTGCGGATGAAGCTGGAAGAACCTCCGCCTGGGGTGGCGCGCATCCGCTCATGGATCTCCGGGGGGAGAAACAGAGGAGAGAACACCGGGCAGGAAAAGTCGTCAAACTGATAGCTGTCACAGTCCACAAAGTATACCATGCAGTTGGGCTGTACCATAAAGTTTCTGGGGTTGACGTCGCCCATCAGAATCCCTTGCTTGTGCATTTCGGCAAAGAGTGCGGCGATGTTGCCGGCCACGGTTACCAAATGCCGGCGGTCCCATCCCATGGCTTTGATGTTGCAGCAGCCCCGGCCGGGGGTAAACACTGTGGTGGCCAGCTCCTTCCCCTCCGCCTTTGGCATGAGGAAGCCGATCCATTCGCCCAGGCTGTTATACAAAAGGGCGTTGGGCCAGCACAGGCCGCTGATTTTGGGGTCAGCAGCCACCATATGCTTTAATTTATCCAGGCGCTGCTGGGTCAGATGCTTGGGCAGATAGATCTTTGCCACCTGGTCCTCCTGGCTGGTGAGGTAAATGGACCCCTCCCCTCCCCGGTTGAGGAATTTCCCCAGGCGCAAATTTTGAGTCATCCCATCCGCAGCCTCTGCCACAACCATTTCCCCCTGGACGGGAAGCTTGTGAAGGGGCAGGACGGTGTCCGGACGGACGGTTTCCCCTGCTCCAGGGGCAGCGGCAGCCTCCGGCTGTCCGGCCGGGCCGGAGGCGGGCTGCGCTTCGGGCTGGGGATGGAGCATGTCCTGGTAGGTGGACCGGGTGGCGCGGAAGAGGAAGAGAGTCCCATCCAATCCGGGCTTGGCCGCCACCGCGTTGCGGCCCTTGACTTGAGAAAGTTCCTCTGCCAGCTGCCGGTCCAGTGTCAGCACCAAAAAGCGTGTTTTGGGGAATTGCCGGGCCAACCAGGCAATGTTCTCATAGGAATTCCGGCTGTCGGTGGGACTGGCCACCACTTCCAGACAATGGCGCGTCCGGAGATGGTGCAGGACTTTAATGGCGGTTTTGGCCTCTTGGTGCAGCTCCTGGCGCAGCTGCTGCATCCCTTCCCGGCTATCCGGCTCCATTTCAGCCAGCTCCAGGGCGGTGTAGGGCACCGAGGAGCGCAGCTGCCGAAAGAGAGTTCCCACCACCGATGCATCCACCGGAAGGGTGGCATGCCGGGCGGCCAAAACGGGCTGGAGCTTTACCAGCAGGTCCCGGCCCTCCGGGGCCAGAAACAGGGATTCGTCCACAATAAGCTGGAAGCTGTCCAGCAGCAGCTGCCAAAGCTTTTCCGAACCGTGGAGCAGAGTTCCAGCCTGGCGCAGAATCCGGGCGCTGGATTCCGGGATAGAACTCCACAGCGGGGCGGTCAGCTTTGCCTCCTGCTCCTCCACTTGGTGGATCATCGCTTCCTTGGCCTGCATCTCCTGCCGCAGCTGTTCCTTGATGGTCTGTACCGTCTCGGGCGTAATCTCACTGTTGTTTTTCCCCTGTCGGAGCAGACGCATAGTGCCCAGCAGCTCTGCCGGGTTGGGCTGCTTATAGATTTTCCCGTTTTGTATCTCCAGGTTTAACAGTTTGGCAATGTGGTTTAGTTCCTCCCACTCGTTTGGCGTCAGTTGCTCCGTTTCAAAAAGCTCCTGGCCGACCTCTTCCAGCGAAAGGGGGGCAGCTCCAAACCGCCGCTGGACTTCCAGTTCCAGGTTTCTCCAGTAGGCAGCCACATCCTCCAGATTTTCCGGACGCCAGGGAAGCTTAGAGCGCTCCAGGGGCTTTGTGACCTGCTGATAGATGTTGATCACGTGGTCCAGATCCTTCCGGGTCAAATTCTCTTCCCGCTGATCTGTCACATGGCCATGCCTTTTATTGCGAATGGTGATGGCTTTGCTGATGACGTTCTGGTAGGCCTTCTTATCCTGAAGGTCCATAATGCGGAAGGTCTGATAATAATTTTGGCTGTCATCTTTCACCCCGGCCGGAAGCTGGCGCTTATCTCCGTAGCACAAAAACTTACAAAGGGCCTGGACATCCAATGCCCGGTAGGGGTTTGGCGGACACTTGTCCGGATCGCCTTCCGCCGGGTTCATAATGGAGCCTGCGCCATATTTCACCTGGGGACAAAATAAGTATTTCCAAAACAGCTCCGGCGGCTCATTTTTGCTGTTGTTGGCATATTCAATGGCATGGGACAAGTATTTGCGGACCTTCTGCGCAATCTCCCATGTATACCCCATGGCATCCGCTTTCATCTTGGAATCCCAGCAGATGTTCTGGTCCTGGACTGCCATGTCTTGCACTTGCATGGAATGATCCTCCCATCTCTCTCGGTCTAAACCAATGATACCAAAACCGGCTCACTCATTTTTTTAAAAACAATAGAAATGCTAGTTGGCCAGCGCCTGTTCCACCAACTCCAGAAGCTCTGCACGCAGAGACTGGGGGGCAAGCAGCTCCACGGCCGGGCCTAAATAGAGCAGCCGGCGCAAAATCTCGCCCCGGTCGAAGCGGTAAAACTGAAAGGAAAGGCGGAACGCATCTGGTGAGAGCTGCTGTGTATCCAGAAACAACTGGTTCTCAAACACCAGAAAGCACCGCTCCAGGGCCCCTTTGGTTTTTCGTACCTGAAGCACCACGGGTTCCGGCTCCAACAGGCGCTCCATGGCCCGCTGGATCTCCTCTTCAGAAATCCCGGCCGGACCCAGCAGCTCCACATCCCGCAGGTTGTCCAGCCGTGCCTTGATGGTACGCTGTTCCTGGGGGTGATAGAGAATGATCCACCACCGCTGGTCATAGGCGCTGTATTCCAGCTTCCAGGGGTACATGACACTCTCCTGGTAGGTCTCCCGGTCCCGTGTACGGTAGTGGTAGCGGACCAGCCGCCCCTCCCGAATGGCTTGGAGCAGACGCTGCATGCCCTCCCGCCCCGGAAACTGGGGAAGCGGCTCCCCCTGGGGCGCATAGCGCTGGATGGCTGTCAGGGCGGCGCAGTTCCCGCCTGCCTGAGACAGCTTCTGCCGGGTCTCCGGCTGGAGAAACAGCTCTGCCTGGGGCAGGGTGAGCATGTATTGCAGGTAGTCCAGCTCAGCCTGGCTGGGTGCCAGGGCAAAGGGGCAAACCTCCCGGCTCAGATGCCAATTTCCATCGGACTGTTCCAGAATTCCCGCCTGTACAAGGGGCTTGATGACTTGATCAGCATAGTCCAGCCCCAGCTTCCGGGCAAAGGCATCCAGCTCCGGCCTAGAAAGGCTGCCCTGCTGTTCCATCTGGGCCAGCACCGTTAAGGCAAATTGAACGGCGCGGCTTTGGTACTTATGAAAAAGTTTCACGGCATTTTGTCCTCCATCAGGCTTTCCCGCATGTTTCGCAAGTCCCGTTGTATGGCTTCCTTCAGGCCGTGTCCTCCGTCTTCCAGGGAAAGCCAGGGGGAATAGGAGCGCAGAAAGGGAATCAGCTCCATGGGATCATTCATGTCAGCCTGGTATTCCTCCCCATCTTCTCCGGATTGCACCGCACCTGCCCGAAGTTCCCGCAGAAATTGGGCTCCCATGCCGGGAGACTGCGCAACGCGAAGGTGTGCCCGGATGGTGGCCGGTCCGTCAGGGGACAGAAAACCGGAAACCCCGCTGTGGGCAAAGGCGGTCCGGCACGCTTCCACACCCGCCTCCCATTCTGCGGGAGACAGGGGTTTTTCCAGCTTGATATCCCGAATGGTGCTCACCCGTATCAGCAGCGGGGCCGCTCCCTTGGCCAGCAGATACCACCGGCCCAGCCGGCTGTCCACCCGGAGGGCGGCCGGCTGCACCAGAAGGGAATCCGTTTCCCGCAGCAGCCTTACCGGCCGGTGCTGTTCCATCGCCTCCATCAGGCGGCACAGCAGATCCTCGTCAAAAACATTCCGGTTTACACTGTGGCGCAGCAAAAACGGAGACTCCTCCATAGGCTGCTGGCCGCGGCGGAGAAGCTCCCGCTCCAAAGTGCGCAGCAAAAACGACCCTGCTACCCTGGGGTACGTGATTCCCGAGGCAAACAGCGTGTACCAATAAAGCTGCCACACCTCATCCTCCGAAAGCGCCTTCAGAGGATTATCCCGCAATTGATAGTAGCGGCCTTTTTTCTCTCCGTAACCGTACTCCACCAGATCCTGCAGCCAACGCCGCACGGTATGGTAGTTGAGGGAGCTCGTCACCTGTGTGTGAATGGCAGTATCCCGGCAGGTATCATCCACGGTCTTCTTTCCCTCTGCCAGGCAGGAGAAAATTCCCAGCAGTGTGGGAAGTTCATTCTCCACATCCATGGAATACAGAAGATAGGAGTCGGCCATCCGGTTTTTTCCACTAAGGGCATATTCCCGCTGTACCCGGAGGTATTTTCGTCCGTCCTTCCAGAGGGCGGCTCCCTCCGCCTCCGGAAAGATGGAACGGATCAGTTTGACACCGTAATCATAATCCTTGACGCTGCCTATGTTGGCCTGGGCAAAGTCCTCCCGGCTGAAAAAGCCGTAAAGGTAAATGTATTCCAAATAGCGGCGGATACGGTTGTATTCCCGCACACCCTCCAGATTTGCCATGATCCTTGTCCTCCTGCCCAAACATTCTCCGCGCCGGTTTGGCCTGCCGGGGGAAACCAAAAAGCCGCTGGGATCCTCGGGCTCCAACGGCCTGTGTGCATTCTGCTGATTTGTGCTTTTCCGATATTATTATGATTATAGCGGCCTATCCAGCAAATCGACAAGCAAATTGCCCATAAAATAGAATCTTACATTTCATCTTTTTATGCTATAATGATAACACATCTAATTTTGAGGGGTACAACATGATTTACTGTGCATCTGACCTACATGGGGACTACACCAAATACCGCTCTCTGCTGGAAAAAATTTCACTTCGAGACCGGGACACCCTGTATATCCTGGGCGATGTGATTGACCGGGGGCCGGATGGAATCAAAATCCTGCGGGATATGATGGTCCGTCCCAATGTGCTCCCCATTTTAGGCAACCACGAATTTGTTGCCGCCGCCTGTCTGGGGTGGCTGCTGGACGATATCACCGAGGAGAGTCTGGCCGCTCTGGGGGCAGCCCAGCTGGGGGCCCTTCAGGGGTGGATGAACAACGGGGGAACGCCTACCTTTTTGGCCGTGTGCGCATTGTCTCGGGAAGAGCGGGAGGAAATTTTGGAGTACATCAAGGAGATGGAGCTTTACGCCCAGGTGGAGGCGGGCGGCCGCTCCTTCCTCTTGGTCCACGCTGGACTGGACCATTTTTCCCCGGAGAAGGATCTGGAGGACTATGACCTGGAGGATTTTCTCTTCTGCCGCCCGGAACGAAACCAGCTGTATGACCTGGACCAATATCTGGTCTACGGCCACACCCCCACCCGCTCCCTGCGCCACCAGCTGGGAGAGCCTCCAGCGGACACGATCCTCCGCTGGGGAAGCCAGATCGCCATCGACTGCGGCTGTGGATTTGGCGGCTGTTTGGGATGTCTGTGCCTGGATACAATGGAAGAATTTTATGTTTAATGGAAGGAATACGGGCGGCCTTTTTGACTAGAGTTCCCCCGGCTTTGTCCACTTCAAAAATCCGGCTGGGCGCGCGGGACCAGCCATTGGGTGACGGGAACCCCTGCCCTTTGCCTCGTTTTTTCATTTTGAAGAATGCCTGCCGTGTTTTCTGCCCACAGCAGAGCCCGGCAGGCGTTTTTTGTTGCCTTCTCCCCACTTTTTCAGGATAAGCTCAGCCCTTATCCCCCGCTCATTTTTTCTCGGACATTTTGACAGATTTGCCCGCGCTGTGTTGTTATATAGGTGAAAGGGGGAAGCGCCATGGAAGACCAACGGGCGGAATACCTGGTGGAACAATATAGCGATATGATCCTTCGCCTGGGGTACAGTTGGCTGGGAAATATGGATGACGCGATGGACATCTGCCAGGACGTATTGCTGAAGCTGCTGACGGATGAACGTACATTTCAAGACCAGGGGCAGGAACGGGCCTGGGTCGTACGGCTGGCCATCAATCAATGCAAAAATTGGAAAAAGAGCGCCTGGTTTCGCCACCGGGCTCCACTGGAGGAGGGGCTTCATCTGGCCGTTGAGGCCCCCGAACCGGAAGACGGCTCCCTGCTGGAGCAGATCCGCCGCCTGCCTGCCAAATACCGCCAGGTAATTTACCTGCGGTACTACGAAGGCTATGCGGTACAGGAAATTGCCCAGCTTCTGGGCCGCAGTCCTGGGCTGGTCAGCACTCATCTGGCCAGGGCAAAAATCAAATTACGGGAGCAACTGGAGGGAACTTGCTATGAAGTATGAGCAATACCGAAACGAACTGGAGCAAATCCGCCTGACGAAGGAGAGCAAAGCGGCCTTGATCCATGCTCTGAAAGCCAAACAGGTCCCGCAGGCCTCCCGCAGTCCCCGCCGGTGGAACCGGGTCACGCTGATCGCCGCCGCTGTGGCAGCGGTTTTGATGATCTCGGCAGGGGCGGCGGTGGTAGCGTCTCCGGTGGTGCGCAGCTACTTTGGCAACAGCATTGGATATCAGCAAAGCGCCGTGGAACTGGGAGAGTCTATCACCAAAAACGGCTGGACCATGACCCTCACCGACTGCGCGGCGGACGATTATACCGTTTATGTGGGCGTGACCCTCACCGCGCCGGAAGGCACTATGCTGGACAACGAGAGAGGTTATCTTTTTGAGGACTGGTTCTCCCCCCGCTTTCCCGAACTGGATGCGGCAGGCGCGGGAGGCTATATGCAGGTGGAGGACGAAGATCCCACCGACAACCAGGTCAGCTTCATTTTTACCACCAATCTTTACTACAACAGCGGTAATCAGCCATTAAACGGGCAGCTCATGGAGCTTTCGCTGGGCAAGCTTTACCACAATACCGTTTGGAATGAAACGGAGGAGCAGTGGGAGCGGGCTTATGACTGTGAGGAAAACTGGACCTTCCGCACTACGATGAACTATTCTGACCACATCATCCGCCTGGAACCCAATCTGCCTGTGCACACCCTGGATGTGGACGCTACAATTACTCAAGTAGTCCTCTCTCCTCTCACCGTCTATGTGCAGATCGAGAGCGACGCCCTCAAGGGCCACCACGATTGGGTACCCAAAACCGCGCCGGACGGCTGGTACAGCTGTACGGAATACCAGGAAGTCACTCTCTATACCAAAGACGGAGCAGCCATTCCCATGATGGACGGTACATCCGGCAGCGGGTGCAGCGGCGGCACCGACCCCACCGAGGACGGCTGGATCCGCCTGGTGCGCCGCCCGGACACGCCACTGGATGTAGAAAGTCTGATTGCCATTTCCATCTGTGGGGTCAGGATTGACTTGTAACTTCTTTCGTTTTGCTCTTTTCTGCTTTGCAGAACGAATCACTACCGGGTTAACAGCTTTCATTCTTACACCAGGAAAGCCGCTGAAATCATATGATTTCAGCGGCTTGTTTTCTTTTGATCTGTGTGTCTCGCTTCATCATTTCTATGCTTTCAAAAAAATTTTTATATTTTATAAAACCAAACGGCTCCTTTCCTTGTCTTGTTCTATGTGGATGGAAAATGAGTCCTTTTCCATCCTGACTGTACTTCACAATTTGCGCCGCCACAGACCTATTCCCCCACAGCAGCGGCAAAGTACAAACGTTTTTAGTTTAGAAGGGAGATCATGTTATGAAGCTGTCATTTTTGTTTGGGTATCTTGTAGGTGAAAAGGCCGTCAAAAGCTTATCGGGTCGGACCAAACTGGAAACCATGCAGAAAATATCATCTGTCGTGTTATCTGTCTCAACGTTTATTTTGGGATTCATACTGGCCGAAAATCTGGCCACCTTTGCATGGAGTATGCTATTTGAGGTACTGCAAATGTGGGCGCTGATCTGCTTTTTGTGGTATTTTCCTTCCTTCGGACTCCTCGCTGTGCGTCTCAAAGGCACACATGTACAGAAGAAGACGATTTTTCAATATACCGGAGAGCACATGGGCCTGTACAGCATCGCTTGCCTGACTGTATTCAGTGTCATTGCTGTGATCTTAGGGCGCATTTACAACGGGGACAGTTCTTCCTGGATCGTATGGATCCTCCCCATATTCCCCATCACCCTCCCCATTTTCCTGAATCGCCGCTTCCACACGGTCCTTCGAACTGGAGCGGAAGCACTGCAAGAACAATCCCGCACATAAACGCAGGATAAGCTGCATCGCTATGTTCCGGACAAACGAAACGGTTCATCTGGATTCTTTCACACCACGCAAGCCCTCCGGGACCTGGTATCGCCTGATCCACGACAGTCTGGAGAGCGACGCGGCCAAAACCACCCTCAGCCGGTCTCAGATCCAGTTTCTCCTGAACCGGCTGAAGGCAGAACACCTCTTTTCTGTGCCGCCTCCAAACGCCCCCATTCCGGGCAGCCCTCCCCGATGAAGAAGGTGCCCCTGCCGGCGGCCAAGGCTGTATCCGCGCAAAAACGCCCCCCGCCGAAGCGGGGGGCAAAAGAGAACATCCCTCGGAATACCGGGTTTTATTCCGGCTCCACGATGACCTCAAAGGAGAGGGTGTCACTGGTCTCATAACCGATGCCTGTGATGGTAAAGTGGACGGTGCCGGTGATGGTGGCGGTGCCGGGAGCAACCGCAGCAACAAGCGCAGACGGTATCTCGGTGGTCTCTTTCACCTGTGCAACGGAGGGATCGCTGCTGGTCCAGGTCACAGAATCCAGCGTGGTTCCACTGTAAAGCGCATAGGGAGACACGGTGTTCGAGCGGGTCTGCCCCGCCGTCAAGGTCATGGGCGAGCTGGGAGACGCATAGTCCCATTGGAAGTGATCCTCTACGGTTACAGGAATATGAACCTGATAGTTTCCGTCCTGGGGGAATGTGATGATGATCTCCGCCTGTCCCGGACGCAGCAAATAGATCACTTCCCCCTCCCCTACATAGGCCACTGACGGATCGGTGGAGGAATAGGTAATGCTGTCAAAGGGTGTCTTTCCGGCGTAGACGGTAATGAGGCCAGCCCGCACCGTGCCATAACCGCCGGTGATGGAATCGTAGGCCAGCTTGAGCTGAGAGGGACCTGTGGGTTCGGGCTCCGGTTCTGGTTCCGGCTCCGGTTCGGGTTCGGGCTCCGGCTGGGGCTCCGGTTCCGGTTCGGGCTCCGGCTGGGGCTCCGGTTCCGGTTCGGGCTCCGGTTCCGGTTCGGGCTCCGGCTGGGGTTGGGGCTCCGGCTCCACTTCGGGTTCCTCTTCGATCACCGGTTCCACGACCTCCACTGCCGGTGGGGGAACCGGGTCCACGGGAGCTGGTTCCGGGCGGTTGAGCAGGACGGTACCACCAATGGCGCCGGTCAGCACCACGCCGGCCACGGCGGCGGCGACCCCCTTGTGCGCCAACACCGCGGTCAGAACATTTCCCGCAGAGGCGGAGGCCCCTGCGCCTGCCCCACCCGCAGCGGCGGTGCTCTCCACGGCCCCCGCCGCCCCTGCAGCAGCGCTTTGCGCAGCCCCCGCTGTCCCTGCGGCAGCAAGTGCAGAGGAACTCCCCGCCAAAGCAGCCTGAACACAGGCACCGCTTTGCGCCGCCGTCAGGCCGCCAAGCAGGGCATCCTGCTTGAGAATGTATGCCAGGAAGGGCAGCGGAGCCAGCCCATAGAGCTTGATCCCCTGGGCGGCGTAGCGGTCCACCCCCGTTTTGATGGCCTTGCGTGCATAGTTGAGCCGGCTTTTTACCGTGCCCTCGGAAGTCTCCAGAGCGGCGGCAATTTCCTTAACGCCCATCTCATCGTAGTAATACATCAACACGCACTGGCGCTGGGCCTCAGGCAGGGCATCCACCAGCTCCACAATCATACGGCGGCTCTCTTCACTGTCCAGGGCCTTGTCCGGAACGACCTGATCATCCAGCGTCTCATAGGAATCGATCAGGCTGTTTCCCTCCTCGTCCTGGGGGAACTGCACCTCCCGTGAGCCACGGACCAGCGCATTCCGGCACTGGTTTGCGGTCATGGCACTCAGCCATCCCCAAAAGGCCGCCGGTTCCTTCAGCGTATCCAGCTTACTCAGCATGGAAATCAAAACCTCCTGGGTGGCATCCAGGGCATTGTCTTCATGCTTGAGCATCTTTTTGCAGTGATAATACACCCGGTTTTGTACCGCCAGCACCAGGGCCTCCTGGGCCTGCCCGTCTCCCTCCAGACAGCGGGGGATCAAGCTGGCTACATCGATCTTTTCCATTCTCCTTCACACCGTCTTTCTTTTGTCATCAGCGCTGCAACATCCACGCTTTCGGCAAAATGGTTATATACAGGGTACTGCCACGGTCCTGTTTTGTCAATTCTTCCCATAGCGGATGCTGAAAATTTTTTTAAATTGATAAAACCAAATGGGGGGCTTCTGTTTCTATAGCATCAGAAGCGTGGAAGAAGCCAGTCCACCCACATCATAAACAGATTATCTTATGTCTTGCTAAGGAGGTTACACCATGAAACGAAACGATTTTAACAAGCGGATTATATCCACCATCTGTGCAGCAGTGCTTGCCGTCACCCTGATGCCCACAGTCCAGGCAGCGGGACAAACCTTTACCGACGTCAAACCCGGAGACTGGTACTATGACATGGTGACGGAGATGGTAGGCCAGGACATGATCGGCGGTTTCCCCGACGGCAGTTTTCAGCCCAACCGCCCTATCAGCCGGGTGGAGCTGACGGCCATTGCCCTGCAGGCCTTCCCTGAAGCGGCCATTGAGATGGACTACGACCCGGAGGCCGCGCTGGAGGAGATCAATGCGCTCAATCCCGGCTTCTGGGGCAACCAGGTGATCCGGGACGCGGCGCTGCGGGGCATTTACATCTTTGGACTGGACCAGGAGACATGGAACCAGCCGGCGACCCGCGCAGAAGTGGCTGGAATTCTGGTCAAGTTCTATGGCAGCAGCCAGGAACAGCCGCTGGATGCCATGGAGGAGGCAGCGCTGCTCATCGGGGACTATGACAGCGCCGTGGCGGGCCACCCCATGGAACCCATGATCCTCTGGATGTACAGCAGCGGCGTCTTGACGGGGATCAATGAGCAGGGCGACTTCAATCCCGAAGGGCAATGCACCCGTGCTGAGGCCTGTACCATGGTGCGCAGCATCCTGCACCCGGAACATTGGGTCACGTACGACTGGAACCAGGTGGTTCAGGAGCACAAAAACCAGTCGGAAACCCCAGCTGCCCAGACGGACTTCACCGGCCAGCTTCGGGAGCGCTATGCCGAGGATGTGGCCTATGACTATTGCAGAGCACTGGAGAAGGAGATCGGGATCCAGATTTTCTATCTGCCCGAATGGACGCAAAAAGATTCCGGACTGTTGTCCTACGCTGACCTTGATGCCATCCCCAAAAATCGAGATTACTTTCAGTATGTACTCACCGAGCTGAAAAAAATGAAGGCCGCCTATGATCGTTATCCCGAAGGATTTTTGAAGGATGTGGTGACCAGCAAAAAAGGACATGGGACCGAAATTATCCTGTGTCCGTATACCTTTGAAGGAATCGCTTGTTATGGCGCATTTGTCTATGACAGCTCCAACGATGCCCAGAAGGTGGACCAGATATTTTACACCGGTGCGGGAGACAGCCAGTATTACAGCCATGAAGCGGGCCATATGGTGATGAGTGCTATGGCGATCCGCCGGGGATGGAATACGACCTGTCAGGCCTGGGAGAATTGTACACAGGGGATTGACGATTATGTGTCCGGCTACGCAATGGGCGGTCAGCCGGAGGACTGGGCGGAGACCTGGGCCTACCTCTGGCACCAGACGGACGCGGTCGGCCAGATGATCCAGGGGGGCGCCTCGGGGCTCCAAGCAAAGGTCGCACTGCTGACCCAGATGATGGATCAGTATGACACCGTGGATACAAGCCGCCTGCCTTGGCACAGCTTTTTATAAGCGGAAACAAAAGCCGTTGGCTGCATGCACCTAAGCATAAGCAATCCAAGCACAGGAATCCATAAACTATTTTTGTAAAAGGAGAGTAGAATCCTATGAAACGAATGATTACGGCTCTGACATTGGCCGCTTCCATCTGTCTGGGAATCAGCGTTCCCGTCTCGGCCATCAACACCCCCTTCCAAGATGTCCCTTCCTCCCATTGGGCTGTGGAATATATTCAGACTGCCGCCCAGAACGGGTGGGTCAGCGGGGATGAAAACCATAAATTCCACCCTGAGCAGCCGGTGACCGGGGCCGAATTTATCACCATGGTCACCCAAATGCTCTACCCGACTGAAATTCAGGCGGGCTCCGCCGGGGGAGCCTGGTATCATCCCTATCAAACGGTGGCAAACCGGCATCACCTGTTATCCAATCCGAACGCTAACCTAAACTATAAAATGTTTGATGCCCTCAACCGCTATGAGATGGCGTTTATCCTGGCCCAGACGATGGAAGACCTCCAGCTTGCCACAGATGACACTCAGGGGACAGCGAGCAAAATTCCAGATTATAACATGATTCCCGAGGCCTTTCAGTCCAGCGTGAAGCAGGTCTATCATGCGGGGGTGATGAGCGGGGTAGACGCGGCCGGAAGGTTTTCCGGATGGCAGAACATGACACGGGCACAGGCGGCGGTGGTCCTGTGCCAGCTTCAGAATCTGCAATCAAATTCCGGTCAGCCCCCCATTTCTCAGGACCAGGACAAGGATGACGCCAGCCCATCGGGCCTGCAGCCGGAAGGGCAAGTTACCATCGGTCAGGTGATCGTAGAGCCCTATGAGGGCGGCGCAGCCATCCACTACATTCCATCCAGCGGCATTTGGACCGGAGAGCGCGGCGATCGCACCTATGGATTTGTGGTTGACAGCATCGCTGATATCCAGGCCGTCTTCGCCGAAATGATGGACCGCTATCCAAAATCTCTCACCTTTTTCTCCACAAAGGCGCTGGATTTTGACCCCGCGGCCATTTGTGAGCCTTACGAGTTTTCCCACGGGCTGCTCCCCCGTGTAAAGGGAATCTGCTACGACTACTATGAGTGTGTTCCCGTCTCCCTGGACAGCCCATATCGAAAATCCTCCGGCGAGTACTATGAATACCGCATGGATCTGCACTATGGCGCCGCAGGCATGGTCAAGATGTATCGGGAAGGCATCCTCCATGGGCTGCCAAACCAAGAGGACTTTTGGGGAAGCAGCAGGTATGCCGACTATGAGCCTCTGCTCAACGCAGTGGAGGAGATCGAAGCGCAGTACGGCATCACCACCGCCTCCCGTGACTACCCAGAAGCGGTACGGTATTGGCTCCAGTACCGTCACGCTCATCATGAAACGATTTAAGGAGCTCGGCCTTACGCTCGAAGAACTAAGGGCTATGCCGCCGAAAGCC